>JAYVUQ010000224.1:0-4835 GCA_043787785.1 Bryobacteraceae bacterium | reverse complement strand
GTTGCGCTCGCTCTCTGACTTCATGGCCGGTTACCTCACGAACAATAACGGCGCTACCATCGTGCGCGGCCAGTTACAGCGCGACTACCGTCAGAATGGTATCGACGGGTGGGTACACGACAACTGGCAGGTGAACCAGAAACTGAACCTTAACTTTGGCGTGCGCTGGAGCTATGTGGGCCCGGTGTCGGACCTTGATCGCAGTATTACCTCCTTCCAACCCGGCAAGGGCTTCGTCAACGTCGGCAAGGGTGCCACGCCGCTGTGGCCCAAGGACTTTAATAACTTCGGACCGCGTGTCGGTTTCGCTTACAACCTGATGCCGAAGACGGTGATTCGCGGCAGCTACGGCTTCTTCTACGATCAGCCGCCGCTCAACTTCATCGTGGCCAACACCGGCACGCCCAACGGCGGCTCGGCCGGCATCCACGCCAACCCGGCCGGCCCCGATCCGGTCTTTACTCAAACCCGCGGCGGCGTCAACCTCATTTCCGGCCAGGAGATCTTCCCCACTGGGGCCATTCCCACCAACGTCGGCGGCTTCGGTGTCAGCCCCAATTTCCGCACCCCTTACGTGCAGAACTACAACCTGAATGTGCAGCATCAGTTGAGCTCGAAGGCGGTTTTGCAAGTTGGCTATGTGGGCAGCAAGGGCACCAAGCTTTCCCTGCTGCGCAGTATCAACCCGGTGATCAACGGCCGGCGCCTGCTGGCCGATCAGTTCCCCACCTTGGGCTCCATCAATATGCTCGAATCAATCGCCAATTCGAATTACAACTCGCTGCAAACCCAGTTACGCATGACGCGGTGGAAGAATTTCTCCGCCACCATGAATTACTCGCTGGGTAAGTCGCTCGACAACGGTTCGAACGTGCGCAATGCGATTGCGGCCAATAGCTTCAATCTGCGTCGCGAGTACGGCCCCACCGCTTTCGACATCCGCCACACCTTCACCGGCTTTGTGACTTACGACGTGCCCTCGTCCACCAGCAAGATGCCACGTCTCACCAAGGGCTGGCAGTTAAATGCCCTGCTGACCGGCCACACCGGCGAGCCGCTTGACCTGCTGGCCGGCACCAACCGCAGCGGCACACTCGATAACCGCGACCGCATCGACGTGCTGGGGGTCAACCGTGCGACGAACATCCCGGGCCGTGCCACTCCGTTTGGCCCGGTGCCGTTCTTCAACCCCTGCTTCTTGGATGCGGCGGGCGCGCGCAACGCCACCACCTGCGGCACGGGCGGCACTCCGGCCTTCCAGATTCCCGCCGCGGGCACCTTCGGCAACATCGGCCGCAACTCGTTCTACGGCCCCGGCTTCGGCGCCGTCGACTTCTCCATCTTCAAGGAGACGCCCATCACCGAACGCATCAAGGTGCAGTTCCGCGCCGAGATCTTCAATATCCTCGATCGCGCGAACTTCGCCAATCCGGGCACCAACATCAATTCGGCGTCCACTTTCGGGTTGATCACGAATACCCGCAACGGCTCTTCGGCACCCGGCATCGGTTTCGGCGAGCCCCGCAATATGCAACTCGCGCTCAAGTTAGTTTGGTAATCTTAGGCTGATTCCCTAGGGCCGGGCGTTTCGCCCGGCCCTTAGTTTTTGCGAGGTGCAATGCATAAGCTATTCTTCCTGCTCTGCGCGGTAAGTGCTCTTTCCGGGCAAATGAAGAAGCGCGAAGTAACCGACGAAGAGGTGCGCAAGGTACACGCCTCCGCCATCATCTTCGACACCCACAACGACGTGCCCATGCGCACGCTCGGCGGATGGGACTTCACCGCTCGCGCCAACGATGGTGAGACCGACTTACCGCGTATGAGGCAAGGCGGCATGACCGCGCAGTTGTTTGCGGCTTACGTTCCGGGCGCCATGGTGGAGGGCAATCGTTCCGCCCACCACGCCCTCGAAGCGATCGACTCCATCAAGCACGACATCGCGCGTCGCTCCGGGCCGAATGTGTTCTTCGCCTATACCTCCGCCGACGTCCTCAAAGCTAAAAAGACCGGCAAGATTGCCGCCATGATCGGCATTGAGGGTGGCCACGCCATCGAAGATTCCCTCCGCGTCCTGCGCGACTTCTACGAGCTCGGCGTCCGCTATATGACGCTCACCCACACCAATACGAACAACTGGGCCGACAGCGAAGGCGACATGAATAACCCCTCCGTCAAGCACCACAACGGACTTACTCCCTTTGGAAAAGACGTCGTGCGCGAAATGAATCGCATCGGCATGATGGTGGACATCTCCCATGTCGCAGACAAGACCTTCTACGACGTCATCGAGACTTCCACCGCGCCGGTATTCGCCTCGCACTCTTCGTGCCGTGCGCTCTCGAGTGCCACCCGCAACATGACCGACGACATGATTCGCGCCCTGGCCAGGAAGCAAGGCGTCATCAACCTCAATTTCTCCTGCGACTTCCTCTCGCAAAAATCCTTCGACGCCTCGCCGACGCGCAATCCGGAACTGCGCGCCAGGATGACGGCGATGATGTCCGAAGTAGCCGACCCCAAGGAACGACAAGCCAGGATACGGCAGTTGACGGCCGGGGCCAAGCCCGTGCGCGCCACATTGGCCGATGTCGTCGCGCACATCAACCATGTGGCAAAATCGGTGGGCGTGGATTTCGTGGGTATCGGTTCCGACTTTGACGGCGTGAGTTGCGTGCCCGCCGGGCTGGAAGACGTGTCGCAATGGCCGAATCTGACGCGTGCCCTTCTCGAAGAGGGTTACTCCACAGGCGAGGTGCACAAGATTCTGGGCGGCAACATGGTGCGCTTCATGAAGTCCGTTGAGCTGGCTCGCGGCAAGTAGTTCGCGCTAATCTGGACCTTGCGACACCTTATTGCCATTACTCTTTTCGCGCTGGCGAGTTGTGCGAAGCCAGATCCGCAACGCCTGCGGCTGGTAACGTTTCAAGGGGCCGAAGCACCGCTGCTCGCGCAGAAGTTGGGTTTCTTTGAGAAGGAGGGGCTGGTGGTCGATCTACAGGAGATCGCCGGAGCCAGCAAGGCCATGGAGGCCCTCCTCTCCGGCAGTGCCGATTCTATTGTTGGCACTTACGAGCAGGCGATTCAGGTACAGGCGTTGGGCAAGCCCGTTGTGGCTTATCTGCAACTTACGAATTGCCATTGCCTGGCGATGGTGGCGGCACCGGAGAAGGGCATCACCCAAGTGCGCTCGCTCAAGGGCAAAGTGATTGGCGTGGCGGCACCCGGCGGGCAGATGCAGAATTTCGCGTTGCGGCTAGTGGAGCAGGCGGGCTTGGCTGGCACCGACGTAGGCTTTGCCGCGATCGGCGTGGGCGCGTCGGCCCTGGCTGCCGTCGAGTCCGGCAAGGTAGATGCGGCGGTGGTGCTGGCCAATACGCTCGTGCCCCTGCGCGAGCGCCATCCGGAATTGGTCACCTTATCCGAGACCTTCAGCCCCGAAGGCAATCGACGGGTGTTTGGCACGGATGGCTACCCGAGCATGGCGTTGCTGGGCCAGTCGGCTTGGCTCCAGGCGAATCCGGATCGGGCGCGGCGGCTGGTACGCGCGATGCGAGCGTCGGTGGCCTGGATTCGGGGGAACCCGCCCGGGGATGTGCTGGCCAAACTAGGTGCGGGGAATCTAGAAGCTCTACGCCTCCACTTGCCGCGCTATGATTTGAGTGGAGAATTTCAGTTGGAACAAACGCGCACGGTGCTCGAATTTCTGGCAAAGAACAACGCTGGTGTTCGTGCGGCCAACATTAATTTAGCGCAAACATTTACCAACGCGTTCGTGCAACCCCCTGCCGGACGATGACGTATACTTCGGTGAGTTAACCCTAAGGAGATTTTTTCGATGAACCCACTCTTGCAGATGATCATGAGCGCCGCGGGCGGCGGGATTGTACAGCAGATAGCCGGACAGTTCGGCTTGGACGAATCACAGGCCCAGAGCGCGATATCCGCGCTTCTGCCGGCGATCACGGGCGGCGTGCAACGCAATGTGCAGCAGGAGGGCGGGCTTGAGTCGCTACTCGGCGCGCTGACCAGCGGCGGCCATCAGCAGTATCTGGATGATCCTTCGACCCTCAACAATGCCACTGCGGATGGCAACTCGATCCTCGGTCACTTGCTGGGCAGCAAGGATGTCAGCCGGCAAGTGGCGGCGCAGGCTGCTGAGCAGACCGGCCTCAGTTCTGACCTCCTGAAGCAGATGCTGCCAATTGTGGCCTCGCTGGCCATGGGCGCGCTTTCGAAGCAATCCAGCGGCAACAACCTTGCGGGTATGCTGCAGGGCGGCCAGTCGAGCGGCGTGATGGGGATGCTGGGTTCGTTCCTCGATCAGAACCACGATGGTTCCATGGTGGACGACGTGCTCAAGGGTGTGGCCGGCCGTTTGTTCGGCGGGCGTTAATCTTGCAAGGGGGGCACCATGAGTGCGATGGGTTATGAGCTTCAGCCGCAGCGGCGCGTCGGTATCGAGTGGTCGACGCCTCTAGCCGCCGCGACCCGGATTCGGAAGCTGACGGAGTTAATTTCAACTGCGCTGGCAGAGCAAACTAGATACTGCGGTGGACAGTAAGTGGCCTTAGACCGTTTCGACGAGGTACGGCGGCGGTACGCAGCCGCTCGCGAGGGGGGCGGCGCCGCACGGCAGGAACGGCAACACAAAGAAGGTAAATTGTCGGCGCGCGAGCGCGTTGACTTACTCCTCGACGAAGGTACGTTCCAGGAACTTGACGCATTTGTCCGCCACCGCTGCCGCGATTTTGGGATGGACGCACAAGTCTACGAAGGCGATGGCTTCCTTACCGGCTGGGGCTACGTCAATCAACGGCTGGTCTATGTCTTTGCCC
>JAYVUQ010000223.1:0-1757 GCA_043787785.1 Bryobacteraceae bacterium | reverse complement strand
CATCTCGCCCGCGTATAGGTCCAGGTCCACGCCGCGCAAGGCATGCACCCGCACTTCACCCATGTCATAGAACTTCGTAACTTCGCGCGCAGAGAAAACAGACTCCAGGGGCGGCATGCTCTCATTATAGGACCTCACCTCAAGGCAGCGGCGGTGCATTTTCAGATGCTTCTCTACTCCGCGGTAAAATGGCGATTCAATGCACGGACCCTACCTACTCGCGATGACCTTGACCGCGATGCGCCCGGGCTTCAGTCGTCGCATGGACCCGGCTTCGCTGATGCCGATTGGCGGGTTACTCGCCATCATGGACGGCGGCGGGGCGTTCAAACAGGTATTAGTCGGCATCACTTTGATTCTGGCCATGCAAGCTTCACGAGGACTACTATGAATATCTACACTCAACTCGGCGTGCATACGATCATCAACGCCAAGGGCCCATCCACCCGTGTTTCTGGCGGCTTGCTGGCACCCGAAGTTACGGCGGCGATGGCCGATGCGGGTAGTTACTGTGTTGACATGGCCGAGTTACAGGCCGCGGCCAGTACCATCATCAGCGAAGTAACCGGGGCTGAGGCCGGCATCGTTACTTCAGGCGCGGCGGCAGGGCTGTTGCTCGGCACGGCGGCCTGCGTCGCTGGCCTGGACCCCGGCCGGATGGCGCGGCTGCCGGATGCGGCGGGCATGAAGAACGAGGTGATCATGGTCCGCAGCCAGCGGAACTTCTATGACCACGCGGTGCGCGCGGCAGGAGTACGCATCGTCGAAGTGGGCCTTCCGGATCGCGTCTCTGGCGCCGGAGTGCGGGACGCCGAAGCCTGGGAGATCGCCGACGCAATGACTGAGTCGACGGCGGCCATTGTTTACGTAGCTACAAGGCAATCGAGGCCGTCACTTGAAGAGGTGGTCCGCGTCGCTCACGCCAGAGACGTACCGGTGATTGTGGATGCCGCCGCGCAGTTACCGCCTTCTGCGAACTTGACATACTTTATCGGCCTGGGGGCCGACTTAGTCGCTTACAGCGGCGGCAAAACCATCGGTGGCCCGCAAGGCTCGGGAATCCTTTGCGGCAAGCGTGACTTAATTATGTCCGCCATCCTACAGAACCTTGACCTGGACATCGAGTGGGGCCAGTGGTCTCCGCCGTCGTCGTTGATCGACAAACACCGGCTAACCGGGCTTCCTCCGCACGGAATTGGCCGCACTTGCAAGATAGGCAAAGAGACCATCGTCGGTCTCTTAGTGGCCTTGCAGAGTTACGTGGCTGTAAGTGACGAAACGCGGCGCCTGGTTTGGCTGGAGCGCGTTCAACGCCTCGCCATGGGACTTGGCGGACTTAGCGTGGCGAAGGTATCGATTCGCGATGGGCTGGTGCCTAAGCTCGTGATTGCAGTTAGTAACGCCCGGGAGATGTGCATCCAGTTACAAGCAGGGGACCCTTCCATCCAAGTGGACCCGTCTGAGGCCGAAGAGGGCCGCTTACTCGTGAACCCTACTTGCCTTGCTGAAGGCGAATTGGAGTTGCTGGCCGAACGAATCCGGGTAGTGATTGGCTAGTACCGTTTGTTGATTGTGATTCGAGTGCTGACGAAACAAACCGGAGAGTCCTTCATTTTAAATGGGTTATCAAACTTTGACCTATTTCCGATCGTCGGAGCTATGCGGCGAATGTCCACAATTCAGGGTAACAGCTACGGCCAAGCAGATTTGGGCAGGTTGCTGATTCCATAGGAAAACAAGGTTGTGATCGGCCTACT
>JAYVUQ010000222.1:0-3196 GCA_043787785.1 Bryobacteraceae bacterium | reverse complement strand
CGACCTGGTGGCGCGGGGCGTAGCGCAGCATCAGTTCGATGGCTTTGGCAAAGTCCTCGTTGTCGCGGTAGACCCATTGCCCGTTGTTGGCGCGCTGGGTGATGGCGTAGAGTTGCTGCGGTCGGTGGTCGCGTTTGTGTCGCACGGGCTGGTCTTTGCAAGTTTGAGGCCAGTGCTTGTTTGCTTGCACTTACGCGGAAATGGCCTTGCTTTCTCGGTTCACTTTGAAATATGTTCAGTTTCAAAGTGGAATGCGCGTTCCGTTTTGGCTCCCCCGACAAAGTGTCCGACACCATCGGCCAGACACCATCGGCCATCCGACACCATCGGCCAGACACCATCGGCCAACACCATCGGCCAGACTGGTAACCAAACCGTAGGAGCACTCTGGCTCCAGCCTTTTGGGGGCGCATCACCGGCTTTGCGCGGAACGAAAAGTTGACAGAATGAGGCGTAATCGGAAGCAAGACATTTGTCGGGCGCAATTGCCGATAGCCTGTGCGAACAGGCTAAGTGGTGGGCTCCTCCCCTCGATTACATGTCTATTCGTGGCAACAATTCCGCGTTCATCCACGCAGAAACCAGTTCCAAAAATGCTGGGGAACAATGGTTTCGTCTCTGCCACTCTCGAAATAAATGCCACGATGCTTGGCCGCACGGCTTCGAAAGTTTCCGGCAATCCCATGTGAACATCAGAACACAGATCTGTCTCCGCCAAAGGCCTGCCAGGCCTTTGCCTATCGCGCTCCTTTTAGCCAGATTTCTACAATTTCAGAGAAATCAGTAAAGGTCAGAGCCGCAACCTTGCGCTTCAATTGTTTGCAGATGGCAGGAAGGTCTTTGCCGAACCGCACATAACGGCTGGCGATCTCACTTCCGCCGGGCAATCCTTTCACTTTCGAAGCACTGGTTAGCCAGTCTCTAACTTCAGTAATGGCCTTCCTTGGTTTGTCGCCATGGACGTGAATGTCTTGGCCAGCAATGTCGGAGATCGAAGCTCGATATCTGTACGGTTTGCTATCCAAGATCAGTACTGCTTTTTTCCGCTGAGCCCCGCCGCCAAACTGCTTGCACCCGAGGAACAGTCCCAGTTCCAAGGGCATGTTGAATCTTGGGAGCTTGATACCGCCTGATAGGCTGACGGACGATATATCGTGGATGCCATAGGCACATTGGCCTATGATGCGCATGATCTTATTCAGCCTGATTTCGCTAGCATCATCAACTTCTAACGAACAACCCGCCACGAACCCTAGATCGTATATCGCAAACACGATCGCGTTGAATATCGGCTGGTAGACACTATCAAATGGACAATTGATGAATACACCTTTTGGGGCACGCCTCATTTGCCCGAAAGACGCTTGAGTAAAACCGTTGAGACAGCTTTGTTGATTGTTTTCTTCCCAAGGTCGCTCTTTTTGGGGGAACTCTGAACTGATGGAAGACCATAGGTTTCTGAAAGGCGGATCATTCCCTTAACGTTGTGAACAACAACCTGGCCGGCGCAACTTCCGCGAACAAGGCTACGGGCCGCTGCAATGGCCTGTGCCTGGGTGTCGTACACCGCAGCCAACTTGGTGGAGCCTTCTTTTTTGACGGCCCACTCGCCGTTCTGCGGCACTACATGAGTAGATTTCATCCCTTTGGACACATTTTTCTCTTTCTTCAGTGTACGCCTGTTTTGATAGACGATAAAGTATGTTATCGTCCGGTGGAAAACGCCCCATCGGGCCTCCCCCGGTTGCCCCCGTCCATCGGGCCCAAGGATTGGCTCCTCATGGCTGCTGGCTGCCTTGGCAGCATAATCATAGATATGTCTGCTCTCGAACAGCACGGAAGGGATGTTCTCCAGTTGGCAGAACCATCGGGGGCGTTACCCGGCTGCCCTCGTCGGGGCGACAACCCTCTTACATACAACCAATTACAGCCAAACGAAACTACCCGAGCCCAGATCTCGCTCACTTTTCGGCCCGTAGCCCCCAACTCAAAACTTCGACGCAATCCGCCGAAAGAACACCATTTCCTTCCAAAATAAAGGAGGGGAAAAGTTGGGCCGGGGCGTCTCGCGTTTCTCCCACATTCTTGCGGAGTCACGTTGCTATCCTGTGGGGGTGCACCGGCTACTCCGCCCGCCACCCATGGATTTTGCGACAGCCCGGTTCGCCGACTCCCTTCGTGCCGCCGAGCGACGACGCGCGCCAGTTTCCGAAGACGGGGCGGTGACGGCCTATCGCTTAATCGATGGCTCCGGTGACGGTGTGCCAGGCGTCTATCTCGATCGCTACGGGCCGGCGGCGGTGTTGAATGTGCACGAAGACGCCCGCCTCTCACACTCCTGGGTCACCGAGGCTGCGCAGTTAACGCTCGATCAACTGGCGCCATTCGCTGGTGATGGCGAGCAGGGGGGGCTCGAGGCGGTTTACGTCAAAGCGTTCGCACGGGACCGGAGCCGCCTGGGGGGGCGGGCGCCCGACGAATTGCGCGCGGCCGTCCCCCGCGCCGGTCGCGCGCAACCGGAATCGCTCGTGGTGCGGGAATACGGGTCCCGCTTCGAGGTGCGCCTTTACGACGGGCTCTCCACCGGCCTGTTCCTCGACCACCGCGAGCACCGCCGCGCCTTATCGCAGCGAGGGCTCCTCCGGGTGCTGAATCTCTTCGCCTATACCTGCGCTTTCGCCGTACCGCTGGCCGCGGCGGGCGCGCAGGTGACCAACGTCGACGTCTCGCCCCGTTACCTCGAATGGGGGAAACGCAATCTCGCCCTCAACGGCCTGGAACCCTCCATCGATTCCCGGCGAGGCGCCCGCTTCTTCCGCATGGATGCGTTCGCCTATCTGGCCTACGCGGAACGGCATCCCGAGGAGAGATTCGATCTCGTGATTCTCGACCCTCCCACGTTCGCCGTAGGCGACCGCCGCCGGGGAGTGAAGCCGTGGAAGGCTCTGGCCGACTACCCGGCACTGGTGCGGGCCGCGCGCCGGGTATTGGCGCCCGGCGGCTCGGTATTTGCCGCGACGAACACGCGGGAACTGGCCGCCCCGGGCGTGCTGGCGAGCCTCGTTACCGAAGCCCTCGGTGATTCCCCGGCCTGGCAGACTCTGCCGCCGTGGCCGGCAGACGTCAGCGAGCCCGGTCGCGTGGCGGCAGTGCTGTTCATTCCCTGAGGGCTGGACCGAGTAAAGGAGACACACAC
>JAYVUQ010000221.1:0-2611 GCA_043787785.1 Bryobacteraceae bacterium | reverse complement strand
TGCGTTTGTGACCCCCGGGTCACCCCTTGGCCCCACACCCCCCCGTTGCCCACGGCGATGCGCGATTGCAGCACCTGATAACCTTTACCCTGTGGATCCCGCGCCGGGTCGACGAAGGTCAGAATCCGATCTTTCTGGTAGCCATCGGCGTCGAAAAACCAGAAAACTCCCAGCAAGCCCAGCAATACAACGCCCACGGCTACGACATACTGCCAGCGCAACCCCACCAGGAGGATGCCCGCCGCCAGCGCTGGCAGGAACGTGAGAGCCGTGCCCATGTCCGGTTGCTTCCTCACTAGAAGGAACGGAATCAGGACGAGGCCCGTAAGTTTCAGCAGATCCGGCAATTCCAGTCGCTTCGTGCGCAACTCCACCAAATACCACGCCACCAGCAAAATAACGACAATTTTGACAAACTCCGACACTTGTACACTCTGGCCACCCACCACCAGCCAGCGTCGCGCCCCCAAAATTCGCTTGCCGAAAAACAACGTCACCAGCAACAGAAAGATGCTGATGCCGTATAAGTAAGGCACCTGCCCCAGCAACGTATGGTAGTTGATGCGGCTGAAGATGAGCATCAGCACGATGCCGACCACCACATTGATGATATGTTTCCACCAGGCTGACTCCAGCTTCGTGCCATGGGTAGCCGAATAGATTTGCAGCCCGCCCATGAGGGCGATAATAAAGGCCGTCAGCAGCAACGGCCAGTCCAGGTCCCGCAGCGAGCGCACTGCCGAGGCGCCCGTTCGCCGCCCGACGGCAATGATCATTTCAGGGCCGCCGTTACCGCCGCTACCGGTGCCGCGGGGACGGCCGGTTTCGCCCGCGCCTTCTTATCGAAATACGCCTTAATCACATCCCGCGCGATGATCGACGCCCGGTCACCATGCTCGCCGCCCTCAATCAACGCAGCCACGGCAATCTCCGGGTTTGAGCGCGGCGCAAAGCCGGCAAACCAGGCATTGTCCTTCACGATCCCCTTCAGGTTGCGCCGCTTCATGGTCTCGTTTGAAATCAACTGGGAGGTGCCCGTCTTGCCGCACACCTCAATGCCGGGCAGCCAGGCTTCCGTCGCCGTGCCACCCTGATTCACCACCGCATACATGCCGCCGATCACCCGCTGCACGTTCTCCAGGTTCACTTTGGCGATGCGTGGCTTTTCCTTGCTCGCTTCTCCCAATACCATATGCGGCGCGTTCCAAACGCCGCCCGAAGCAATGCCGCCAATGGCGTGGGCCAACTGAAGAGGCGTTGTCGTTAGGTAGCCTTGCCCGATCGACACGTTGATCATGTCGCCGTGCAACCAGCCTTGCCGTGTCTTTTGCATCTTCCATGGCCGGCTCGGCATGTCGCCGGTGGATTCGCCGGGCAGATCGATTCCGGTGCGCCGTCCCAACCCGGCCATCTCGCCCCATTTCGACATTTTGTCGATCCCCAACATCAGACCGACGTTGTAAAAGAAAACGTCGCACGATTGGGCCAATGCGTAGCGCAACCCCACGCGGCCGTGCCCGGAATGCAAATGGCACTTGAAGTCATGGTCCACGTAGAAGAAATGCCCTGGGCAATTCGCGGTATAGTCAGGCCCGATGACGCCCTCTTCCAGCGCCGCCAAGGCCACCAGCGGCTTGATGGACGAGCCAGGCGCCAGCCGCGACTGCAGCGCACGATTGAACATCGGCGTCTCCGGGTCTTCCAGAATCGCTTTCCAATCGGCGTTTGAAATGCGCGTCGAAAACTTATTCGGATCGTAGGCCGGTCGGCTCACCATGGCCAGGACATCGCCCGTGCGCGGGTCCAGCGCCACCACGGCCCCGCGTTTGCCCTGCAACGTCAGTTCCGCCGCTGCTTGCAGGTCCAGGTCGATCGTCAGCTTTAAGGCCCTCCCCGCGGCTGGATCCTCGTTCTTCAAAACCTGCAGTTCCTTGCCGCGATTGTTCACCAGCGATACGCGCTGGCCGTCTTTGCCCATCAGCGAGTCGTTATAGTAGCGCTCAATGCCGTCCTTGCCGATGATGTCGCCCGGCTTAAACGCCGCGTACTCCTGCCGGTCCAGCTCCGATTCGCTCGCCTCGGCCACATAGCCCAGCACGTGGGACAGGAAGTTTTCTTTGGGATAAATCCGCCGCACCGAGTGAATCAGCTCAATCTCCGGGAACATGTCCTGATGCCGGTTCGATTCCACGAAGGCGACATCGGCTGGTGTCAAATGCTCTTTGATGATCACGGGTACATAGCGCGCCTGCCGCCGGAAGCGGTTCAGCCGCTCTTGCAACTCCTTCAGGTCCAGGTTGAGACCCTCGGCGATCAGCGGCAGATTCTCTTCTTTCATCCGCTCACGCGATAGCAGGCAGGAAAAGCTCGACAGGTTGTCGACGATCACCCGCCCGTCGCGATCGAGAATCTTGCCCCGCGCCGCGGGCAGCGGCAGGCTGCGGATCGTATTGTTGTGCGCCAGGTCCTGATAATAGTCGCTGTCCATTACCTGGATGCTCCAGTAGCCGGTGGCCAGAAAAAAGAACACCGCCACCATCAGGTAGTGAAAGAACGTGATCTGCGAGGCCGCGAACTTCTGGTCGTCGGCAAACAGGGGCCGTTCCGTCAG
>JAYVUQ010000220.1:0-3342 GCA_043787785.1 Bryobacteraceae bacterium | reverse complement strand
GGGATGAACCCGGTTTTCTTCTTGCCGGTACAGTATCTGGAAGGTTTCGTCTTGAGTCGTTTGTCCGCCGACGCAGGAGCCGGTGACCACGCAGGCAGTCTCCCTGACGACGGAGTCCCAATCGATCTGGGCGCTGCTGGCGGCTTCTCGCGCGGCAATCAGCGCGAACTGGGAAAAGCGGTCGAGGAACGTCGCGTGCCGATTGTCGAAGTACGGCTGGTGGCAGTAGCCTCGCACTTCAGCGCCATTTTGAAAGCGCAACTGCGTTACATCGACGCCCTCGATCGGCGCGATACCGCTCCGCCCCGTGCGAAGCCCTTCCCCGAACTCGTCGGCGTTGGCCCCCAGCGCGGAGATCACGCCAATGCCCGTCACGGCCACCCGGCGCATGCTACTCCTTCGCTTGCGTTTGGGCCGCAGCGAGTTTTTTCGATTCCCTCAACCATTTCGCATACGTGACGTATGGTGTGATTCTGATCGTCCGGAATCTTGATTTCGAGCCGTTGCTCCCGAGTAAATAAAATCTCGATCGCGGCGAGTGAGTCGACTGCAATTTCCTGGAATTGCGTCTCAAGCGTGACGCGCTCTGGAGGAATACCCTCGCATGAGGCAATAGTCGAGAGGGCCGTCTGGGTGATCGCGTTGGTCATGGCAGGGCACGCCTCGACCGCATTGATCCGTATGGAAGCAAAGTGATTGCTTATAATATTACAAAATGCGCCGTTGCACCAGAGCAGACTGTGAAAAATAAACCAGTGGATCCAATCTTAGCGTCTCCTAAAGATGACGGGCGAATTGGGGACGTTGAGCCCGTGCGGAGCATACGCGCAGCGTGCCAATGGAGCGCGGGGCTGGTAGCGCTTTTCTTTACCACCTACATCTTCGCCGCATGGGTGACCTCACAACGGCAGTCGGTCCCGTCGATAGTTTTCGAATGGGAACGTCAGATTCCGTTCATCGACTGGACAATTGTGCCGTACTGGTCGACGGATCTCCTCTTCATCTGCGCGCCATTTTTATTCCGTTCGCGAGCAGGAATGACAATTCACGGAAAAAGAATTATCGCCGTGCAATTGGTCTCAATAACCGGCTTTCTGTTATTCCCGCTTCAATTCAGTTTCGGCCGTCCGCCGGTGGATGGCGTATTTCAGGGGATGTACGCACTTCGCACCGGGTTTGACGTGCAGTTCAACGAAGCGCCGTCCCTGCATGTGGGATTCATGATCGTGTTGTGGTCGGCTTATCGCGGCTATCTGCGAGGCGGAACACGGTGGTTTGCGGGAGGGTGGTTTGTGTTGACGATCCTCTCGACGATGACGACTTACCGGCACCATTTCATCGACGTCTTTGCCGGCGTGTCAGTAGGCCTTTTGTGCGTCGCATTGCTCCCCATGGAGAGCACGGCCAGGGCCTTGGATTTGAAGGTCCAGGAAATCCCGCTCGGCAAATGACCATGTCGCCCACGAGCTTGATTTTCTATGGGGAGCCGCAAATTCAGCTGCTCCGCCCGTGTTCCGGGAACGAGATTTCCCAGGGATTTCCCAGCGCCGGGCACTTTTCCGGGGACGACCTCTCGTCCCACTTTGAAACCGCCAGGTTCATTTTGAAACCTCTCCACCGCGCCCACCTTCTCTTCCTCATTGTAACCACTCGCCACCCCAACTTGGCCCCCAACGTGCTTTAGTCAACCGCGTGCGACTTCCTCGTGACTTCCGTCTGCAACAGCTCTATGCCATCACGCAGCGCGGCAACCAGGGCCATTGGGTCTACCGCGACTCTGAGGATTTTGAACGATCACGCCCCTGTTTGGCGTCAAAGATATCGACCATTTCGCTCCTTACTTACGCATGGGCCCCGTGAATTGGACCCCGCGTTTCGAGCCATTGAAACGCGCGACGGCGGAACGCGGCGCGAAGGGAGGGCAATCCTAACGCTGTTCAGCCATGCAATGTGCCAGCGTCTGAGGATTCCTATCCTGTCCGTGTGGCGCTCCTTTCGTCCCCTCTTCTATTGACTATTGACGCGCCAATATCCAGTGGTCACCCGGCGGTGACGTCACTGAATTCGGCGAGATGAGTGCCCATTGCCGTTCTGACACCCTAAATGCCCTTCGCACCGGCATAATTGTCGGGTGCGGGGGCTTGGCGTCCGTCTCCGCCGTACGGTCGGGCGTCACGGGAAGAGCCGGCTGCGGGAGCCAGCCCGCGTGGAGCGGGGTGAGCGACCGGTTTTTCAATTGAACTGGGGCGGCGGTTTCCGATATGGTGGAGGATCGCGCGGGCGCTATGAATGAAGCGTGAATCCGGTACAAGATCGAAGGTAAGCTCGGTGCGGGGGGCATGGGCGAAGTGTTTCTCGCACAGGATGTAGTGCTGCAGCGGCAGGTCGCCCTCAAAAAAATCAAGGGTGCCACTGACGCCGAAGCGAAGAGGCGTTTTTTGCGGGAAGCCCGGGCCGCTTCGGCTCTCAATCACCCGCATATTGTGGCCGTTTATGATCTTGCTGTCCAAGACGGTGTTGATTATCTGGTGATGGAGTACGTGCCTGGCAAGTCCTTGGACCGGTTGCTGTCTCCCAAAGGATTGCCGCTCGACGAAGCCGCCGGTTATGCACAGCAAGTGGCGAGTGCGCTGGCGGCGGCGTATGGCGCGGGCATCGTGCACCGGGACATCAAACCGGCCAACGTGATGGTGCTTCCCGAAGGTAGTGTGAAGGTGCTGGATTTCGGCTTGGCGAAACTCCTGGAAGCTCCCGGAGGCGAGGACGGCGAAACCCGGACGCTGGCCCCTTGCACCCAGGCGGATGTCGTGATGGGGACCGTGCCCTATATGTCGCCGGAGCAGGCGCAAGGGCGGCCACTGGATCAGCGCACGGACATCTTCTCGCTGGGCGTGATGCTCTACGAGATGATCGCCGGCGTGCGGCCTTTCCGGGGTAAGTCCGCCGCGGAGACCATGCACGCCATCATTCATGACAGCCTGCCACCGCTGGAGCAACAGCCGATGGCGCTGGAAGAGATTCTGGCCAAAGCGTTGGCCAAGGACCCTCGGGAACGGTATCAGCATGCCGGTGATTTGGCGCTCGATTTGCGGCGTCTGCCGAAGGGTTTGGACACGGGTGCGCAAGTGCGCGCCAGCGTCGCGGGCCCCAGGACGCGGTGGGTGATCCCGGTCGTCCTGGCTGTGGTGGCCCTAGCGGGGGGCTGGTGGATGGGGTGGCTGGCGGCGAGAGCTGCGCCGCCGGCCGGTGCCATGCTGACGCGCACCGTCATCGCGCTGCCGCAGAATCAGAAGCTGGCGAGCGGAAGCGGAGTACTGCCGCTGGCGGTGACGCCAGACGGCC
>JAYVUQ010000219.1:0-3920 GCA_043787785.1 Bryobacteraceae bacterium | reverse complement strand
CGCGACCTGGCCATCAAGTTTGAAGGCTGTTACCACGGCCACGTCGACTCGCTCCTCGTCAAAGCCGGCTCCGGCCTCGCCACCCTGGGCCTCTCCGATTCCGCCGGCGTGCCGGCCAGTTTTGCCGCCACCACCATCTCAGTGCCCTACAACAACCTGGAGGCAGTGGAGCAGGCCTTCCTTCAGCACCCCGGGCAGATCGCCTGCCTCATGATGGAGGTGGTGTGCGGCAACATGGGCTGCGTCGCGCCGGCCCCTGGTTTTTTAGCCGGCGTGCGGCACCTTTGCACTCGCCACGGCGCCCTGCTGATCTTCGACGAAGTGATGACCGGCTTCCGCCTTGCTTACGGAGGCGCGCAAGAGCTCTACGGCGTGAAACCGGACATGACCGCATTGGGCAAGATCATCGGCGGCGGCTTGCCGATCGCCGCTTACGGCGGCAGCGCCGAAGTGATGCTGCACGTGGCGCCAGAAGGCCCGATCTATCAGGCGGGAACGCTCTCCGGCAATCCACTAGCGGTCTCGGCTGGCTTGGCGATGCTGCGTTACTTGAAGGCTCATCCTGAGGTCTACACCAAGATCGAAGCCCTCAGTGCCCGTTTATGCGCCACCGCTCCGGCGGGCATTACGGTGAATCGCGTGGGCTCCATGTTTACCTGGTTCTTTACGCCCGATCCGGTCACCGATTACGCCACCGCGAAGCAGTCCGACACCAAGCGCTTCGGCGAATTCTTCCACTGGATGTTAGAGCGCGGCGTGTATCTGGCTCCGAGCCAATTTGAAGCCGCGTTCATGTCCGCCGCGCACACGGAAGCTGATATTGACTATACGGCGAAGCAGGCCCAGGCATTCTTTGCGCAGTAAGTTACAGCCGCGGCGCCGCAAATAGAGTCTGTGGCTCCAAGGACTGGATTTGCCAGCGCTTACCTACCCGCTTGAGCCGGATTTGGAGTAAGTCGCGGCGGCGCTCGTTGGCTAAATCTTGCCCGTGGGGTTTCAGTTCGACAAACCAATCCACCAGTAACTGCACGCCGTCGTCAGTGGTTTTCATCTCAAGCACCTGGGCGGAACTGGTAACTCCGGCCAGCTTCAGCAAGGCGGTAACCTCGGTCTCCAGCTTGCCGTAGCCGGGCATCTCGCGGTCGAAGCGCCTCAGGAAGCTACGGGCATTGCCGCTCGAAAGATCGCCGGCGGCGTCGCCGAGGAAGTCAGCGACGGCGGTCTTGTCGTCGGCGAAGGCGAATAGCAGCCAGAGGCTAAGTGCGATAGCTGCCATTGATTTCGATGTAGCCTTCCGTTAAATCGCAAGTCCAGAAAGTGGCCGAACCTTTACCTTCGGCGCGTAAGTGAAAAGCAATGGCGATATCGCTCTCCTTGAGTTTCTCAATCAGCGCGTCCTCATCGAAGTCGACCGCTAACCCCTTCTTACAAACGGGAGTGCCTTGAAAAGAGATATCTACGCCGCGAGGATCGAATTGAATGCCGCTGTAACCGGCGGCGCAGATGATACGGCCCCAATTAGGGTCAGCCCCGGCGACGGCCGTTTTCACTAAGGGCGAGTTGGCAATGGAACGCGCAATGCGCGCCGCCTCGGCGTTGTTCTTGGCGCCCGTAATGTCGATTGTGACTAACTTGCGCGCCCCTTCGCCATCGCGGGCTATTTGCTTGGCCAGATCCTGCAGCACGACCGTGAGCGACTCTTCAAAGGCCTTTAGCTCCTTGCCAGTTACTGTAACTCCGCTCGCGCCGTTGGCCATCACCAGGACGCAATCGTTGGTGGACGTATCGCCATCCACCGAAATGCGGTGGAAGCTCGCATCGACGGCGCGCTTTAAGATAGGTTGTAACTGGCCCGGGGTGATGACCGCATCGGTCATCACAAAGGCAAGCGTGGTGGCCATGTTGGGATGGATCATGCCGGAGCCCTTGGTCATGCCGGCGATATGGACCACGCCGCCCTTCAGTTCCAGGCCCGCCGCCACCGACTTTGGCACAATATCGGTGGTCATAATCGCGAGCACCACTTCATCGAAGCGCGACTCGCTGGCCTTGGCGACTAAGTCCGGAATCGCCTTGACGACTAAGTCGCCTTTCATTTCCACGCCGATAACGCCGGTGGAGGCGGGGAAGATCAACTTCGCCGGAACCTTGAGCGCTTTGGATAAGGCCGAGAGGCAATCCTTGACAACGCGGTCTCCGGTGCGGGTAGCGCAGTTAGCGTTACCGGCATTAACCAGCACGGCCTGCACGCGGCTACCGGCAGCCAGTAAGTTGGCTTGGGCGGCGAGCACGGGCGCGGCTTTCACGACATTCGTCGTAAATACAGCCGCCGCGGTCGCGGGTTTCTCACTCCAGATTAAGCCCAAGTCATTGCGCTTAGTTTTGCGCAGGCCGGCGTAAGCGGCCGAGTAACGAAAGCCGAGGGGCAAACTCATCCCAATTTCTCTCCCTTATGGATGCGCGCGCCATTCAAGAAACCGGCGACCGGCATGCGCTTTTTGCCGGGCGGCTGGACTTCGAGTAACTCTAGTACGGTATCACTGCCGCAGCCCACGAAGAGCTGATGCGATTCCACGAGTAACTCGCCTGGCAACAGGCCACGGCGGTCAGTTCCTTTCATCCGCCCCAAACCGAGTGGTTGTCCCCGGAAGGCCGTAGTTGCACCGGGCCAGGGTTCGAAGCCGCGGGCGCGGCAATGAATCTGGTGGGCGGTGCGCTCGAAGCTGACGCGGCCGTCTTCTTTGGTGAGGATGCGGGCCAGGGTGGCCTGCGTGGGGTCCTGCTTTTCGGGCACGATGGTGTCGATCTGGGCGAGCGTGCGGAGCAGTAAGTCGGCCCCCATCACGGCGAGCCGCGCGCTCAGTTCGGGGGCGGTTTCTTCGGTGCCGATGGCAGTCTCGGCCTTCAACAGCATGTCGCCGGTATCGAGGCCGGCATCGATTTTCATGGTGGTGACACCGGTGACGGTTTCGCCGCTCGAGATGGCCCACTGGATGGGCGCCGCGCCCCGGTAATGGGGCAGTAGAGAGCCGTGAACATTGATGATGCCGTAACGAGGCAGGTCAATGATGGATTGCGGAATCAATTGCCCGTAGCCCACGACGACCATGACGTCCACCTGGTCTTCCGTGAGTAAGTCGAGATCGGCACGGAGTTTCTCCGGTTGGCGGACGGGAAGATTCAGGCGTAGGGCCGTTTCTTTGACGGGTGAGGCGGTTAGTTGCTGGCCACGCCCCTTGGGCCGGTCCGGCCGGGTGTAGACGGCGACGACTTCGTGCCCGGCGCTCACGAGGGCTTCGAGGGAATTAACGGCGAAAAGGGGTGTGCCGAGGTAAAGGATGCGCAAGGGTTAGTCCCAATCGCCGGCCTTTTGTAGTTTGCGGATTTTGCGCTTGATTAAGTCGCGCTTGAGGGGGCTTAGATAATTGATGAACAGAATTCCGTTGAGGTGGTCAGTTTCGTGAAGAATGGCGCGGGCGAGTAACTCTTCACCGCTCACTTCGACAAATTCGCCTTTGGGGTTTTGCGCGCGTACGGTGGTCACCATGGGGCGGGTGACATTTTCGCGGAAGCCGGGAATGCTGAGGCAGCCCTCTTCACTGTTTTGCGAGCCAGACCGGAAGATAATCTCGGGGTTAATCAGCACGAGGCGCTCCGATGGGTTTTCGCCCGCGCTGGTGTCGATGACGGCCAAGCGCGTCGAGATGCCAATCTGCGGCGCGGCCAAGCCCACGCCCTTCGACGCCCACATGGTGTCGAACATGTCGTGGATCAACTTGCTCAAGTCAGAGCCAAAATCGACTACCGGCGCGGCGGGAATTTCCAGCACCGGATCCGGATATTTCACAATGCGATACACCATGTTAGTAGTTCTTTACCTGCTCAAGATAGCCGCGGTAATTGCGTTCGGTTTCGAGTAA
>JAYVUQ010000218.1:0-12839 GCA_043787785.1 Bryobacteraceae bacterium | reverse complement strand
CGCCCGAATGGCGGCACGCTCACCAGGCTCGATTCAGCCGATGAAGAGCACACTCTGCCCGGGCGCCAGATGCTGCTGGCCGGTCTCAGCTCCACTCAGTTCCAAACCTGGGACGCGGTCCGGAGCTTGGACGTACTCGCCGCGCATCCTTCCGTTGATCCTTCCCGCCTGGCTTCCACTGGTACGTCGGGCGGTGGCACGCTCACCATGTTTCTCGGCGCGGTAGATGACCGCCTGGCGTGCGCGGCCGTCTCCTGCGGCAACACCGAGAATCATGCCGTGCGCGACTTTATCGCGCCCGGTTCGGTCGACGACGCCGAACAGAATTTCATCGGCGCCGGGCCCGTGGGCTTCGACCGTTGGGACACGCTCTATCCGCTGGCACCCAAGCCCGTCGTCTTCGTGACGAGTGGGCGCGACTTTGAGGGCACTTACTCGCCTAATTACCTGGTGGACGGCCGCCAGGAATTTGCCCGGCTGGAGAAAGTCTACGCGACGCTGGGCCATACTGACCGGCTGCGGTGGGTGGAGACGCCGCTGCCGCACAGCCTCAGCGAGCCGCTGCGCATCGAGATCTACAACTGGTTTGAACGCTGGCTGCACGGCTCGGTGCGCAAGATTTCCGAAGAGCCTCGCGTGGTTCCGGAGCCCGATGAGACCCTCTGGTGCGGCCCAACGGGCAACGCCGTGCGCGATTTTGGCAGCCGCACGCCGCGGCAATTGATTCCGCCTCCTGGCAATCAGCCGGCGGATTGGGCTAAGCTGACGGGCGCCGAGAGGCGGCCTGCCGCGCGGTTTTCCATCGTCGGCCAAACCCGCTTTGGCGGCATCAGCATCAGCGGCATGGAGGTGCAAAGTGAGCCCGAGGTGTTTCTGCCGGCTTGGCTCTACACGCGGCCGGACGCCAAACACTGCGTCCTGCTGTTGGAGGAATCCGGCAAGAGTACGCGTTGGCAGGAGGGCAATCTCTATCACCGCCTGGCGCTCGCCGGAGCCGCGGTTTGTGCCGCTGACGTGCGCGGCCTTTTTGACCTCCGCCCCGCGCTGGGCCGCGGTGCCGCGCCTTACGCCATCTCGCATTTCGAAGAGGAGTTCTGGGCGTGGGGCGCCTTGATGCTGGGTAAGCCCTTGTTGGGCCAACGCATCACCGATATCCGTGCGGTGGTGACGGCGCTCCAGGCCCGCGGACTCACCGTTGAGATCGCTGCCTCTGGCCGTTTAATTGTCCCCGCTCTGCTTGCCACGGTCTTGGAGCAATCGATCAAGCGGCTCACCTTGGCGGGCGACGTGCCTTCTTACCGCGCCATCGCCGCCACCGAGGAGTACCGTCAACCGATGGCGGATTTTCTCCCGAACGTCTTGCACTACACGGACCTGCCCCAGGCCGCAGCCGCGCTCGGCCTGCGTTTGCGACGTGTCGCCAAACTGGAGGTTGCCACGTTGTACGATATGTAACGTGCTGAATAACCTGTTTCTTTCCTTGGTTCTTACTGGACTCTGCGCAGGCCTATCCGCCCGGGCCGCAGACTATTTCCCGCCCCCGGATGCACAAGGCGGTTGGCGAACCTTGAAAGATCCGGCAAAGGTGAAGCAGACCGCCGGCATCGACGTTGCCAAACTGGATGCCGCCTTTGATTATGTCCAGCAGACCAGCCAGCACGGCGGCTTACTTGTGGTGCGGCATGGCCATCTGATCTATGAAAGATACTTCGGCCGTGGCCATCGGGAAGCCCTGCCCGAACTGGCCTCCTGCGGCAAAGCCTTCACCAGCGTCGCCGTCGGCATCATGCTGCGGGACAAAGCAAAGTTGATTCCCGAAGGCCTCGATCAAAAAGTATTTACTCCGGCCTATCTACCCGCCGCTTATTTTCCCTTGGATGACCCGCGCAAGGCCGACATTTCTCTCGGCCACTTACTCTCCATGTCGGGCGGAATTCGTGGCACCAACCCGGTGTATGTCAAAGGTGTGCGCCACACCTGGGATCACCCCACCGAAGACAATGGCCCTTACTCTACGACCGACGACTTTGCCATGAAGCAATCCCTGTGGTGCGCGCCGGGGGACTGTTACTCTTACACCACATCCTCGAGCCATTTGCCCGCCATGATCGTACGGCGCCTTACCGGCATGGAAATGGAAGAGTACCTGCGCCAAAAACTTACGGGGCCGCTCGGTTTTGGTACTTGGGGTTACGCCATGTACCGGCCGAAGTTGAAGGGGGGCATCGACGCTGAAGGCCGCATGCTGCATACGCCCGGCGGAGGCAGCATCGCGGTTCGTTCTACCGACATGCTGCGCTTTGGCTATCTGATGTTACACGAGGGGAAATGGCTTAACCAGCAGATTCTGCCGGCCGAGTTCGCGCGCCTGTGCGGGCGGATGGTGAAATATAACCCACATTATCAGCATAGCTTTAACTTCAACGTGAATGAGAATGCTAACTTGAACGACGTACCCCTCGACGCTTTCTGGAAAGGCGGTGCGGGGGGATATGCCATTTATGTGGTGCCTTCGCTCGATTTGGTGGTGTATAAGATGGGCGGTACGGAAGGCCAGTACGATCCGGCCTTGACGCGCTTGCCGGTTAAATACATCTACGATGGGTCCCGTGCCACCTGGAAACCGGGCGAGACGAACTTAGTCGGCGACTCCACAGGGAAGACGTTGCAGATGGTGGTGGCGGCGATTACCGGGAAGTAGGCCGGGTAATTGCGCAACCGGCCAACGCGGCGATTATCAATCCGATGTTGGCCGGCTCTGGCGTGGCTACCGTGAAGCTAACTGGTCTAGATGGGTCGTGCGCGAACTCGTCGCTGCCGCCCAAAATGGCCGCTATGCCGGAGTAACTGCCGGTGGGCGTATTCGGAGCAACCAGGAAGCGGAAGATCGGCCCCGTATAATTTTCCCCGCTCAACAAAACACCGGGGACATTGGCGAAGAAGAAGTTAGGGTCGACCGTGAGATACGTACCCGCCGGCGGGGTGAAGACAATGGCGATGTCGTTCAAGAATGCATCTGCGAGGCCAATATTTTCGATGCTGCCGCGAAACACAACCGAGTCGCCGGCCGCCCCTACCTCCGTCGACGGGGAGAGCGTGAGCACCAGTGCCGAGTAGCTGGGGGCGGCGCTCAGGAGCAGTAATAAGAGTGAGCATTTCATCGGGTTAGTTGCCTACGGCGAATAAAGTAGCGTTATTGATAGCATAAACCGTGCCGTCCACCCCGATGAGCGTCGGCGTGTAGGCCTCGCCAATGCCAGGCGTGAGGACAATCTGTTGCGTAAATGTATTGGTTGTGAAATTCCAACGGTAGAGCTTGCCGTCCTCGCTATTAATGAGCGCAGATTTCGTAAATGGATCGATGGCTGCCGTATTGATACACCACTCGCGAACCCCTGGATGATCGGTCTCGGGCGTTGGACCGGCAATGGCGATGACTTCTCTCATCGTGGGAATACCGGAGATCGGGTCCGCCGCGGCCACAAAAGGATCGATGATGGCCACGCGATTGATGCCGTCACCGGTGGCGACGTCGAAATAGTTATTGTATTTCGTCAAGAGTAGATAGGGCGATGGGCCGGCATAAGATGGCACCAGCTTCGCCGGTACCACGGAAGCCGTATCATCCCACCCGAACGCCCCCGGCGTTTTGGTTTGGATAAGGGAGCTATCGAAATGGAGTAACCAGCCTCGCGCGTTGTGCGAGGGAAACGGATTCTCTAGCACGCCGAAGTAAACGTCACCATCCGGCCCGATGGTCGGCGAAGAGGTGGAGTCGCCGAAGAGTAAGGCACTGTTCAAGGTCCGCGGGTCTTTTAATTGAACGCGCGACAGTGGGGCAAGCGTGCGGCTGTCAATGGAAACCAGATAGCCGGTGCCGTTGCTTCCCGTGCTGACCGCGAAATAGAGCGACCGATGGTCATTGCTGAGCGCCGGAGCACAGTTGAGCGAAACGCCAGCAATCGTATGGTCTCCACCCGCTGCCGCGGTCGCGGTGATCATAGTTCCAACTCCACTGTAAGAGATCTTCGCCAGACCGCTCTCCAGGTTGAGCGGATTGGTGCCAAGAACGGTGTAGCCGAAGAAGATATTGCCCAAACGGTCGGAGGTGATGGGCGTGGAGATCTTGACGCTGTTGTTGAAAGCGGCGGGGTTGCCCGCATAGTTGGCGTTGCCGTAAAATGCGATTTGTCCGCTCGCTCCGGTGGCCGCGTCAGGAGAGTCGCGATAGTAAACTGTGCCTCCGGCACCCGCGTAGTAAAGCCGATTCCGGGCGCTCAGCACCGCCCCATAGCTGGGTGTCCAATTGTGCGGCGGCAACGAATAGTCGGAGTTGAGCGTATATACCAGCGCGCCATCGGAGCCGCGGCGGGCCTCCATCCGAAAGCCATCGGTGGCGCCGGTCTTGACGGGCATCAGCACGGTGTTGCCTGCCGTCACCAGCGGCGAGCCGTAGTGGATCAGCAGTGCGCTACCAGAGAACTGAGGCGCGAGGTCGAGCGACGTCTGCCAACGGATCCTTTGCAAGGATTGCGAGGCTACCGCGGAGATGCCGGTGTGCTGGGCGTCATGTCCATAGCCGCTCCAGGGCACGCTGAGCGCTTGGGGCACCGCCACGCGGCAAATTGCGACCAGCGTGTATAGCAAAAGGGCAGGGTTTTTCATGAATCAGATACTCCTCCGACGGCGATTACCCCCATGGTACAGCAGTCAGATGCACCTGGATTGTTACGTCTGACGCCGGGCGTGCCACGAAATAATAGCGCTCCTCCCGAAACGGCCACATCTTCTTGCATAGTGATACTCGCCGTAACAACGGCCCCACTCAAAGGAAATCGAATGAAAAAGTTTGTCCAAATGCTCGCCTGTGTGGCGATGCTTTCTCTCTCCGCCTCGGCCGCTGACATTGTCGACACGGCAGTCTCAGCCGGCAGTTTTAACACCCTGGTCGCCGCCGTAAAGGCTGCTGGCTTGGTGGATACGTTGAAGAGCGCCGGTCCTTTCACCGTCTTCGCCCCCACCGACGAAGCCTTCGCCAAGTTGCCGCCTGGCACGGTGGAAGGCCTCTTGAAGGATCCCGCGAAGTTGAAGAAAATTCTCCTCTACCATGTCGTTTCGGGCAAGGTGATGGCCGCTGACGTTGTGAAGTTGAAAATGGCGAAGACTGTCGAGGGCAGCCCCGTCAAAATCGCGACGAAAATGGGTAAGGTGACCCTCAACAATGCGAACGTTGTGAAGACTGACATTGGCTGTGACAATGGTGTGATTCACGTGATCGATACCGTGATCATGCCGAAGATGTAGTTCTGTTTAGACGTAAAATGAGGCCCGGTGGTTCGCTGCCGGGCCTGTCTGAGTTTAAAATGGCAAACGTGCTCATTGTCGGCGCGGGATTAGCTGGCTTAGCGTGTGGACGAGCCCTTGCTTCTCATGGTGTGGACTGCTTGATTCTTGAGGCCGCCGACGATGTTGGCGGACGTGTACGGACAGACAAGTTGGACGGATTCCAACTGGATCGGGGTTTTCAGGTCTTCCTCACCGCTTATCCCGAAGCCAAGGCCGTGCTCGACTATCCGGGGCTCCAGCTACAGCCCTTCGAGCCTGGCGCCTTGGTGCATTTTGGTGAGTCCACCTATCGGCTCACTGACCCGTTCCGTCGTCCTTTGCAAGCTTGGTCCACCCTATTTTCCGCCATTGGCACGCCCGCAGATAAATTGCGAATTGGTCGAATGAGATACCGGGCCTTTCATTCTACGGGGCCCGATGTTAGTACGATGGCTTACTTGTTATCGCAGGGTTTCTCCAGTGCATTCATTGAACAATTCTTTCGCCCCTTCTTTGGAGGAATCTTTCTCGAACGCGACTTACGCACCTCAAGCCGCATGGCAGAGTTCGTTTTTCGCATGATGGCCCTAGGTGACACCTCCTTGCCGCGCGAGGGGATGGGTGCTATTAGTCAACAATTAGCCCGTGGGTTGAATATTCGGCTCAATAGCCGCGTGGCGGCGATGGACAAAAATGCCGTAACTTTGGAAACCGGCGAGGTACTAACTGCATCCACGCTAGTACTAGCCACCGATGGGCCCTCCGCCGCAAAACTGGCCGGTGTGCCAGCATCAGCCTCCCGGAGTGTTTCCTGCCTGTATTTTGCTGCCGACCTTGCCCCCATCGACGAACCGATCCTGCTGCTCAATGGCGACGCTCGCGGGCCCGTAAATAACTTCTGTGTGCCCAGCGCGGTATCGAAATCTTATGCGCCGCCCGGGGCCGCGCTCATGGCGGCGACTGTTTTGGGCACCGAACCGGATGAGCATGCGGTACGCGAGCAAATGGCATCCTGGTTTGGCCCGACCGTACAAACTTGGCGGCACCTGCGAACCTATCGCATTGCGCACGCCCAGCCCGAGCCCGCCGCCGTAGTCTTCCCCCCGGGGTGGCATGTGTGCGGCGATCATCGCGAGCAAGCATCCATTAATGGAGCATTGGTATCTGGACGGCAAACTGCCGAGAGCGTGTTGGAGAATTTATGAGTTTCGAGAATACGACTATCGTTATCATCGGTGCTGCGGGTGGTATCGGGTCAGCGCTTGCCCGGATGCTGCAACAACGCGGCGCTCGCTTGATGCTCATCGGCCGTGACGCTGTCCGGCTCGGCGCATTGGGCCAAGAACTAGGGATGCCGGCCAAGGTTCTCGACGCCTCCCGGGTGGCGGACCTGGAACAAGCCATTACTGAACCTATCACCGGCATCGTGAACTGCGCGGGCAGCATCCTCTTGAAACCCGCGCATCTTACCTCCGAGTCCGAATGGCAACAGACGATCGAGACGAATCTCACCACGGCTTACGCCACCGTGCGCACCGGTGCTAAGGCGCTGATGTCCACCGGCGGCTCGATTGTCCTTTGTGCCACGGCGGCGGCGCGCACCGGCATGGCGAACCATGAAGCGATCGCGGCCGCCAAGGGAGGCGTCATCGGACTTACTTTGTCGGCGGCCGCCACTTACGCGCCGAGAAATATTCGCGTAAACTGCGTCGCGCCGGGTTTGGTGGATACTCCTCTGGCGGCGCGAATCACGGCCAATGAAGCCTCGCTCAAGGCCTCCATCTCCATGCATGCCCTGGGCCGCATTGGCCGGCCGGAGGATGTCGCGTCCGGTATCATGTGGCTGCTGGATCCCGCCAACGATTGGGTAACCGGTCAAGTGTTGGGCATTGATGGCGGGCTCGGTAGCTTACGCCCGCGTTAGCGCTTCGGCCACACGACGCCTTGGTCCTTCTTGCTGACCGCGGCTAAGCCACGGAAAGTGAACTTCTGCACACGCTGGCCGCGGTAGGTCTCCGTAGTATAGATATTGCCCTTCGAGTCGGTGGCAATGCTATGTACAGCGTAGAACTGGCCCGGCTGCCGGCCGCCATCGCCAAACGTGGTTAGAACTTCCAGCGTATCCCGCAGTAACACATGTACTTTCATGTTAGAGCCGTCGGCAATATAAAGGTACTTCTGCCCCGGGTCACGGGAAAGCGCTACGTCAAAAGCCGCTCCATCCCCCAGCGTGGGCTTGGCCACCCAACCCTCTTTCACGTAAGTGCCATCGGTCTTGAAGACTTGAATGCGGTTGTTGGTCCGGTCACAAACATAAAGTAATCCGTCGCTCGAGAGGGCCACGCCATGCACGGGCGTGCGAAACTGCTTCGGTACCGGCGCGTCGGGGTTATAAGGGCCTAAGTCGGTATCGTCGGGCTTGTTGCCATAGGCGCCCCAGTGGCGCTTGTATTTGAGCGTGTCGGCATCATAAACAATCACGCGGCGATTGCCATAACCGTCGGCGATGTAGAGTTCGTTCGTCTTAGGATCCACCAGCGACTTAGCCGGCAAACGTAAGTTGGCAACGTCATTACTGCCCTGGCTCTCGAATGGTTTGCCCAACTGCACCAGGAACTTGCCCGACTGGGTGAACTTTAGCAGCATGGAGTCATGCACGCGACCCGCGGCGGCCATCTTACCCTCGTCATGCGCCAAGGCCGCCGGCACCGATCCGCGGCCGTTCCCGCCAATCCAGACGTTGCCCTTATAATCTACGTCAATGCCGTGGTTCGACGAGGGCCAAGTGAAGCCGTCGCCGCTCTTGCCGCCCCAACTGGCGATCAAGTCGCCGGCGGCACTGAAGCCGAGCACGGAAGGGGCGGCGGCGCAGCACTCGGACGCCTTTGGGCTCCAAGTGGCGTAGTGCTCCTTCTCTTCGAGCGAGCCGGCGCGATGAATGATCCAGACGTTGTCTTTGGCATCCACCGCCACGCCGATGGTGGCACCGATCACCCAATGGTTGGGCAACGGCTTGGGCCACATCGGATCCACTTCAAACCTGGGCGCCATTGTACCGGCAGCCTCGACGGTCGCTCGTCGCTCCAGGAGGTAGAGTGCGGCACCGAGCATCAAAAAGGTGGCAAGAAAAGCAGCGGGTTTACGGTTGGAAATTCCCATGGCGTCAGCTATGATACACCCTTGCGACTCGTTTTATTGATCGCCTTGACGATTGCCGCCCGGGCCCATGATGCTCCTGCCCACGTGACTGTACAGATGCAGGCGCGTTTCGTGGGCCAGTCCATGCGCATATTGGTGCGGGTGCCGATGGAGGCCGTGCGCGATGTTGATTTTCCAGCACTGGAGGGCGGCTATCTCGATGTTGCCTCGCTCGCGCCGCGGTTACCCGGACTCGCCAAGATTTGGGTGGCCGATGCGGTTATCCTTTCCGAAAATGACGTGGTCTTGCTCCCGCCGCGAGTTACGGCCACTCAGATCTCGATCGAATCGGACCACTCCTTCGCCTCTTTCGAACAAGCCGACGCCCGTCTCCATTCGCCACTGCCGGCCAACGGTGAGCGCCTCTTCTGGAAGCAAGTCTTCTTCGATGTGGCGCTTGAGTATCCGGTTTTGAACGCGCAACCGGCTTTCTCCCTCCGTCCGGCTTTCGCCGGACTGGGCGAGCGCGTCCAGACCGTACTTCACTTCGCCCACCAGACCCTGCTGCTGCCTGGCGATCAAGCAGCTTTTCCCCTTACTCCCACCTGGTGGCAAGCGGCTTCGCTCTTTGTGAAATTGGGCTTCGTCCACATTCTCCAAGGATTGGATCACTTATTATTTCTGCTCTGTCTGGTCATATCGAGCCGGCAAATCCGCGCCTTGGTGGGGGTGGCGACGGCCTTCACGGCCGCGCATTCGATTACCTTGGCGGCTTCGGCGCTGGGGTGGTCTCCGGATGCGCTCTGGTTCCCGCCATTGGTGGAGTTGTCAATCGCCCTCTCGATTGTCGTTCTGGCCCTGGCAAACATTGTCGGACGAGGGCATGCCCGTTGGACTCTGGCCTTCGGCTTCGGGCTCGTACATGGCTTTGGCTTTTCGTTTGCCTTGCGCGAACAAATGCAATTCGCCGGGTCGCACTTAGTGGCCGGTTTGTTGGCCTTTAACGCGGGCGTCGAGTTGGGCCAGTTGGCAGCGCTGGCCGTGATGGTGCCGCTGGTAGCCGCGCTGTTTCACTATGTGGTGGACGAGCGGATGGGCACCATCATCCTGAGCGCATTGGTGGCTCACACGGGTTCGCACTGGATGAGCGAGCGCTTCGAGGTATTGAGCAAGTACAACCTGCCCGGCGTGACGCTGGCGATCACCTTCCGCACGGCCATGGCATTGATGATCGCGTGGGGGCTCTACTGGAGCGTGCGCCGCTTTCAATCCAAATGACCATGGTAATATGACCATAGTGACGAAAAACATTCCCGCCAGCGAATTTAAGGCCAAATGCCTGGCCCTGCTGGATGAGGTGCGTGACGAACGCAAGGAGATTGTCGTTACCAAACGCGGCGTGGCGGTGGCCCGTCTTGTCCCGATGGCGCCCGCGCTTCCGACCAAAGCCGCTGGCGGATTGATGAAGGGCACGGTCCAGATTCACGGGGACCTTTTCTCCACCGGCGAGCGCTGGGATGCCGACGCCGATGCCTGAACCGCTCTTACTCGATACTCATGCCTGGATTTGGTTTGTCGCCGGCGAGGAGAAGCGTTTCGAACGGCGGGCGTTGCGCGCCATCGAACGCGCTTGCCAGCGAGGCGCGTGCTGGGTGTCTGTAATTTCTGTTTGGGAAGTCGGGATGCTCGCATCGAAGGGTCGCCTAACGCTTTCCTTGTCAGCGGAGGAATGGACTAAACGGGCGCTGGATACACCGGGAATGTCGCTCGCGCCGTTGAGTCGAGGAGCGGCGGTGGAGAGCAGTTTTCTGCCTGGGCAATTTCACGGCGATCCGGCAGACCGGCTGCTGGTCGCCACCGCACGCCATTTGCGCGCGCGATTGGCCACAGCTGATGAAAAAGTGCTCCATTATGCCCGCCGCCATCACCTCAGCGTGCTCGCCTGTTAACGGGCCGCATGCGAACATCGTTCGATTCCGGGAACAAATCGCAGTGTAGTCCGTTATACTGCATGAAGCTTGAAAGGAGCTTCCGCCAAGATCATGTCGATCAAGGACTTCCTGAAGAAACAATTCGTTGATGTCATTCAATATACGGAGCCGGAGGACGGCATTTTGGCCGCCCGGTACCCGATGGCGGACATGGAAATCCAGAATGGCGCCAAGTTGACAGTGCGCGACAGCCAAATGGCGGCGTTCGTGAACGAAGGGCGCGTCGCCGACGTCTTCGGCCCGGGGCTTTACACCCTCAATACGCAAAACCTGCCCTTGCTCACCAACCTCATGAACTGGGACAAGATGTTCGAGTCTCCTTTCAAGAGCGACGTCTACTTTTTTTCAACGCGCCAGCAAATCAGCCAGCGTTGGGGCACGGCGCAACCGATCACCGTGCGCGATAAGGACTTTGGCGCCGTCCGCCTGCGTGGCTACGGTATCTACTCCTGGCACCTGCATGATGCGCGCGCTTTTCATAGCAAAATCTCCGGTACGCGTGAGATCTACCGCGTGGCCGACATCGAAGCGCAACTCCGCCAAACCATCATCGGCCGCATGACCGATACCTTTGCCGAGTCGAAGATTCCGTTTCTGGACCTGGCGGCCAATCAGGACGAACTGGCTTTGCTGGTGGGCGAAAAGATCCGGCCCGCACTGTTGGAATTAGGCATTGCTTTGGACAGCTTCGTGGTGGAAAACCTGTCGCTGCCAGAAGAACTGCAGAAGAAGCTGGACGAGTCGATTGGTATGAACATGATTGGCGATATGCGGCGCTACACGCAGTATCAGGTGGCGCAGTCGATGCCGATTGCGGCGGCGAACGAGGGTGGTATGGCGGGCATTGGTGCTGGTTTGGGCGCTGGTTTCACCATGGCGCAGCAGATGGCTGGCGCGTTAAATCCCTTGGGCGGGCAACCGCCGCCCCCGCCGACGGGTGGCTTGGGTGTGCCGGTTCCGGCCGCGCCAGCCGCTGAGGCCGTCCCGGTGGTCGGCAATCGATTCTGCATGGAATGTGGAAAGTCGATTCCCGGCCGGGCCAAGTTCTGCCCGGAATGCGGCGCGGCGCAGAGCTAACTGAACCATATGTCGGGCTCAGAATGGGTGGTGGAGGCGGCCGGCTGTGAGCCGGACCGCCTGCGCGACACACAGATTCTCGCTACTCTCTTTGACCGGCTGATTGCCGACCTTGACTTGCATCCCGTGATGCCGCCCGTCTGGCATCAGTTCCCCGCACCGGGCGGCATTACCGGGATGGTCTTGCTTGCTGAATCGCATTTGACGATTCATACATTCCCCGAACATGGCACCTTATGCCTGAACCTATTCTGCTGCCGTTCGCGGGCGCGCTGGGACTTCGAGTCCCACCTGCGATCCATTCTGGCGGCGAGCGAGGTGGAGGTTCGTTATCTCGAGCGTCCGTATGGGGAAACTGAGTCATGAATCCTCTTGCCGGAAGCGACCGTTTTCGCGGGAACTGCCCCAGTTGTGGGGCATCGATACAATTTACGTTTAAGCAAGCCGTGCAAACGGTTTGTAAGTTCTGCCAATCCATTGTGGTGCGTCAGGGTATCGACTTACAATTGGTTGGCAAGGTGGCCGACCCGTTGATCGACTCTTCGCCGATCCAAATGGGTACCGAAGGCCAGTTTGGCGGCCAGTCTTTTCAAGTGGTGGGCCGCATCGTTTACGAATACTCGGGCGGCCGTTGGAACGAGTGGTATCTCGCGTTCAGTAATGGCACCTATGGTTGGCTATCGGACGCCCAGTTAGAATATGCCGTGTCGTTTCCGGTTCAGGTCGCTGCGCCCTCGCAGGCCATTCGCGGCAACCAGGTGCAGTTAGGCGATGAGTGCTTCATCGTCACCAGTTTTACCCAGGCCCATTATGTGGGCGTGGAGGGAGAAATGCCCTTTACCACCTGGGATAGGACGGAAAGTAACTTCGCCGATTTACGCAGCGCCAATCTTCGGTTTGCGACCATCGACTATACTGAGCAACCTCCGCTGGTCTTTACGGGCAATCTGGTGGACTACGATGACCTGAAGCTCCGGAACGTGAAGCAATTTGAGGGCTGGCAATGAAGGTGAAGTCGATTGAATGCCCCCAATGCGGCGGCAGTGTCGAGCTACGCGGTTACTCCCACTCGCTTTCGGCGGTTTGCATTCAGTGCCTCAGTGTCATCGATACCAGCCATCCGCAACTGACGATTTTGAAGTCGTTCGGCGAAGCCAACCGTGTAAAACCGCTCATTCCGCTCGGCACGCGCGGAAAGTTCTTCGGTAAGGTCTACGAAATCATCGGCATGCAAGAGCGCATGATCATGGTGGACGGTACTACTTATAGTTGGCAGGAGTACTTACTATTTAACCCCTACGCGGGCTT
>JAYVUQ010000217.1:0-4959 GCA_043787785.1 Bryobacteraceae bacterium | reverse complement strand
TGATTGTGGGGCCGAAGACGCAGGATATTTGTTACGCGACGGAGAACCGGCAGGTGGCGGTGAAGGCCATTGCGCCACTGTGCGATTTGCTTTTGGTGGTGGGGTCGCGGAATAGTTCGAACTCCCGGCGGTTGGTGGAGGTGTGCGAGAAGGCGGGCGTGGCGTCGTACTTGATCGATGACTATTCGGAGCTAAAGCCGGAGTGGATGCCGCGGACGAAGTCAGTGGCGATTACGGCGGGCGCGTCGGCACCGGAGACGTTGGTGCAGCAATTAATCGCGGGACTGCAGGCACATTATGGGTTTGGGCCGGTGGAGAATCTGGAAATCAAGGAAGAGGACGTGCGGTTTAATTTACCGCAGGAACTGGCGGCGGCGGGTGGCCGGCTGACGACGATTACGTTACCGTCTTTGCCGATTGCCCAGTTGTAAGAGAACCCCGGTAACAAAACCGATGTGGTGTGAGTGGACGTAGAGAGCTAAGAATGAGTCCGAGTCTTCAAATCAGTGACACGCTGCTGGCTACCGCCTACGAGGCGGCGCGGAAGTCAGTGGCCGCGTTTGGGCGGCGTCAGCACGCCGATGGTTACTGGTGGGGTGATTTGACGGGTGGGGATGCGACGCTGGAGGCGGATTACCTGCTGTTGCAGTTGTGGTTGCATTCGCCGGTGGGTGAGACTTGGCGGCCGTCGGATTTGGGGCGGGCGCAGCGGGCAGTGCGGTCCATTTTGACGCATCAGGCGGCGGAAGGTGGGTTTAGCGCTTATCCGAAAGGTCCGGCGGACGTGAGTGCATCGGTGAAGGCTTATTGCGCTCTGAAGTTGGCGACGCGGATACCGGGGGTGACGGTGGAGGCGGCGGCGCTGGATCGGTGTCGGGAGACGATTTTGGCGCTGGGCGGGATGCAGGCTGCCAATAGCTACGTGAAGATCAACCTGTCTTTGTTCGGGCTGTACCCGCGGGAGTTTGCGCCCAGCATTCCGCCGGAGCTGATGTTGTCGGGCCCGATGATCTACGAGATGTCGAGTTGGACGCGGGCGATTGTGATTCCGCTTTCGGTGTTGCATGCGGCGAATCCGCAAAAGCCGGTGCCTGCGGGTTTTAACCTGGATGAACTGCTGAAGCCGGGGGTGGCGCTGGAGTTTAAAACGGGCGCGAATTTCTTTAGCTGGAAGAACTTGTTTTTTCTGTGCGACGACTTCGTAAAATTCTGGGACCGGTACCGGATTGAGGCGATCCGGCAGAAGTCGATCAAGATGGCGCGGGATTGGGTGCTCGAGCGTTTCGAGAAGTCCGATGGGTTAGCGGCGATCTATCCGCCGATGATGTACGCCATCATGATGCTGGATATATTGGGCTATGCGCCTGAGCATCCGGCGCGCGCCGAGGCGCAGCGGCAATTCGACCGGTTGTTGGTGGACGATGGCGAGCGCTTCTTTCACCAGCCGTGTTTCAGTGTGGTGTGGGATACGGCGATTGCGGCGTTTGCGTTGGGCGAAAGCGGGATGGCGGACGCGGCGATGCTGCGGCGCTGCGGCGATTGGCTGCTGACTAAAGAAGTGCGGACGAAGGGCGATTGGAGCGTGAAGCGACCGAATCTGGAGCCTTCCGGCTGGTACTTCGAGTTTGCGAACGAACATTATCCGGATATCGACGATACGGCGATGGTGCTGAAGGCGTTGCACCATACGGGGGCTTCGAACCCGGCGGAGTTACGGCAGGTATGCGACCGGGCGGTGGCATGGACGTTGGGCATGCAGTCGAAGGACGGCGGTTGGGCGGCGTTTGACGTCGACAATAATTGGGAATTTCTGGCCGATGTCCCGTTTGCGGATCACAATGCAATGCTGGACCCGACGTGCCCGGACATTACCGGCCGGGTGCTGGAAGGGCTGATCCTGAGCGGCGTGGATAAGAATCATCCGGCGATCCGGCGAGGCGTTGATTATCTAATCCGGACGCAGGAAGCCGATGGCAGTTGGTTTGGCCGCTGGGGCGTGAATTACGTTTACGGCACGTTTCTGGCGCTGCGCGGTTTGCGGGCGGCGGGTGAGAGCGACCGGGAAGCGCATGTGCTGCGGGCGGGCGAATGGTTGCGCAGCATTCAGAATGCGGATGGGGGTTGGGGCGAAAGCTGCGAGAGCTACCGGAAGGGTGCCTTTGTGGCCGCGCCGAGTACGGCGTCGCAAACGGCGTGGGCGGTGATGGGACTGTTGGCTGGTGGGGACGAGACGTCGCAGAGTGTGCAGCACGGGGTAGAGCATTTAGTGGAGACGCAGCGCGGGGATGGCACTTGGTTTGAGGAACTGGCCACAGGGACCGGATTCCCGAATGTCTATTACCTGACCTATCATCTCTATCGGGATTCGTTTCCGCTGATGGCTTTGAGCGATTGGCTGAAAGTGAAGCGCGCCGCCTAAGGGCGAACTTCACCGGCAATGGGACCCACACTGGTTACGGGCGCGACTGGCTTTCTGGGTTGGCACATTGGCCGCCTGCTGGTGGCGCGCGGCTTTGAAGTGCGGCTACTTTCGCGCAAGAACCTACCGATTGAGGGGCTTGATTGCGAGGTCTTCGCCGGTGACTTGCGGGACCGGGCTTCGCTCGAGCGGGCCGTGGCGGGCTGCCGGTATCTGTTTCATGCGGCGGCAGACTATCGGCTGTGGGTGCCGGATGAGAGCGAGATGTATGCGGCAAACGTGGAGGGGACGCGCGCCTTATTGACGGCGGCAAAAAACGCTGGCGTGGAGCGGGTGGTGTATACGTCGACGGTGGGTTGCATCGGCTTTCCTCAGCATGGTTTGGGCGACGAGACCCGGCCGACGGCGCTGGAGGAAATGACGGGCCCTTATAAACGGTCGAAGTTCCTGGCGGAGGAAGTGGCGCTGGCGGCGGCGCGCGAACTTGAGGTAACGATTGTGAACCCGACGACGCCGGTGGGTGAGCGCGACATCAAGCCGACGCCCACGGGCAAGATTATTGTCGATTTTCTGGCGGGCCGGATGCCGGCGTTCGTAGATACGGGGCTGAACCTAGTGGACGTACACGATTGCGCATTGGGGCATTTGCTAGCGCTTGAACGCGGGCGGCGGGGCGAGCGCTACATTCTGGGCGGGGAGAATCTGCACCTGCGGGAAATCCTGGGGCGGCTGGCGCGGATGACGGGAAGAACGGCACCGACGTGGCAGATTCCGCATTTTGTGGCGTATGCGGCGGGGGTGGCGTCGACGGGGTGGGCGGCGGTGACGGGCCAGCCGCCGGGCGTGCCGCTGGATGCGGTGCGGATGGCGCGGCAGAAGATGTATGCGTCGAGCGATAAGGCGAAACGGGAACTGGGATACGCGCCTCAGCCGGTTGATGCGGCGTTGGGCCGGGCGGTGGCTTGGTTTCGCGAGCGGGGGACGGCGGCATGACATTGGGAATTGTGGCCGCCGAGGCGTACGAACTTGCGCACTATGCGCGCCGGCTGTCGTCGTGCGAGGGGTTGGCGGCGATCGGCCGGGCGACCGTGCATGGCGAAACGGCGGGGGGCGATACGGTGCGCATGACGGCATTCGGGCCGGGCTTTCGCGCTGCGGCGCGGGGTGCGGCGGCGATCCTGGCGGAGGGGCCGGTGGATGTGCTGATTTCGGCCGGTACCTGCGGGGCGCTCGAGATGGGGCTGCGGCTGGGAGAGATTGTGGTGGACATGCGGGATACGCAACCGCGTTCGGCACCGCCCCATCGCCAGGGGGTGATTGTGTCGCAGGACCGGGTGGCATCAACGGCGGCAGAAAAGCAGGCGTTGGCGATTGAGGGGATGGCGGTGGAGATGGAGAGCGCGGCGGTGCGGGAAGCGGCGGCGCGGCATCAGGTGAAGTTCGCCTGCATCAAGTGCGTTTCCGATGGGGCGGAACAAACGCTGGCGCTGGACTTTAACCGGTACCGGGGCGCGGACGGCAGCTTCCAAAAAGGGCGGATTGTGGCGGCGATGCTGGCGCGGCCGTTTTCGCGAATTCCGGCGATATTGGCGCTGGAAGGGCAGTCGCGCAGGGCGGCCCAGAATTTGGGAGGGTTTCTTGCCGACTGTCGTTTCTGACGTTCCGCTCCGCATGCTGGCGGCGGTGTACACGGGGCAACAACAGGTGGAAGTGCAGGAAGTGCCCACGCCCGGGATCGGGCCGGGCGAGCTGCTGGTGCGGGTGGAAGCCTGCGGCATTTGTCACACCGACCTTAAAAAAATCGAGTATGATTTGCTGGCCGGCCCGCGGATTTACGGGCACGAAACGGCGGGTGTGGTGATGCGGGTGGGCGCGGGCGTAACGCGCTTTGTGCCCGGTGACCGGGTGGTGGCCTTTCACCATATCCCGTGCGGCCATTGTTTTTATTGCGAGCGGAGGCTGTATGCCCAATGCCCGGTGTACAAGCGGGTGGGCATTACGGCCGGGTTTGAACCCGCGGGCGGTGGATTCGCGCAGTACATCCGGATCATGGACTGGATTGTGGAACGGGGCGTGGAAAAGATTCCGGACGGGGTCAGTTTTGCGGCCGCCAGTTTGGTGGAGCCTTTGAATACTTGCCTGAAGGCGGTGGTGCTGGCGGGGCCCCGGCGGGGCGATGTGGCGGTGGTGATGGGGCAGGGGCCGATTGGCCTGAAGTTCACGATGTTGCTGAAGCAGGCCGGGGCGCAGGTGATTGCGACGGACTTGTCGGCGAGCCGGCGGGCGCTGGCGATGGAACTGGGCGCCGATGAGGCGGTGGACCCGCGGGCGGTGAATTTAGAGGACTTGGCGAAGGCGCGGTCTGGGGGACGGGGCGCGGATTTAGTTTTCGTGGCGGTTTCGGCACCCGGAATCGTGGAGCAAGCGGTGCGGGCGACCCGCCCGGGAGCCAGAATTGTCCTCTTTGCCCAAACTTCCGATAAGGAACGAATCGAGTTGGCGGGAGCCGACATCTGTAGAGATGAACGAATGGTATGCGG
>JAYVUQ010000216.1:0-3535 GCA_043787785.1 Bryobacteraceae bacterium | reverse complement strand
CGCTTGGCGAGTAACAGCGCCTCCACTTACAAATTGCCATCCTGGTCGGAAATGCCCGCCGTCTTCAATGTCGACTTTCTGGAGCGCGCGGCTGAACCCGGGGTGATCTTTGGCAGTAAAGCAGTTGGCGAGCCGCCGCTGATGTTGGCGATTTCGGCGCGCGAAGCCATTCGCGATGCGATCGGCGCCTTCCGGCCGGGCCCGGTCACGATTGACAGTCCCGCGACTCCCGAGCGAATCTTCTTTGCGATTCGAGACGGGCAATGACCGAGTTACTGCGGGCGACCATCCTGCACACGACGGCCAACCCATTCCACACGGACCGTGCGCTCGCTTTTTATGGCGACGGAGGATTGCTGGTCCGCGATGGCCGCATCGCTGCCTGTGGAGACTTTGCCGCCCTGCAGCAACCCGGCGTTCCGGTTGTCGACCTGCGTGGCGGCTATTTACTGCCTGGCTTCATCGACACGCACTTACACTTTCCGCAGTTACGCATTATTGGTGGGCTGGGCCATCAGTTACTCGATTGGTTGGAGCAACACGCCTTGCCAGAAGAGTCGCGGATGGCCGATATCGGGCATGCCGCGCGGATTGCGCAGGGCTTTACGCATCAGCTTGCCGCCCACGGTACCACCACGGCGCTCGTCTTCGGCGCACATTTCGCCCCGGCTACGGCCGCTCTCTTCACGGCCGCCGCCGATACCGGCTTGCGGATGATTAGCGGCATGGTGCTGGCTGACCGTTTGCTGCGGCCTGACCTGCACCAGACTCCGGAAACCGCTTATCTTGACTGTACTCGATTGATTCAGCAGTTTCACGGCGAAGGCCGTCTGCATTATGCGGTGACACCGCGCTTTGCGCTCTCAAACTCCGAAGCGATGCTCGAGGTCTGCCAGACCTTGCTGCGGGAGCACAAGGGCCTGCGCATTCAAAGCCATCTCAACGAGAATCTCCAGGAGATCGAGGCGGTGAAGGGTCTCTTCCCGTGGGCCAACGATTATTTCGCTGTGTATGAACGCTATGACCTGTGCGGCCCTCAATCCGTGATGGCCCACAACGTCCACCCGCAGGCCAGCGAACTGGAGCGCCTAGCTACGACGAAGACCTCGGTCGCGCACTGCCCTTGCAGTAACTCGGCTCTCGGCAGTGGGATGTTCCCGCTGCGCCGCCACCTCGATGCGGGCGTACACTTTGCGTTGGGCACCGACGTGGGCGGCGGCATCGGCTTCGGGATGCCCAAGGAAGCGCTCCAAGCCTACCTGGTGCAGCGCGTGGCGCCGGATGGTGTATCGCTCAGCCCGGCGCACTTACTTTACCTGGCAACGCTCGCCGGGGCGGAGGCGCTGGGGCTGGCTGACTTGACGGGTAACTTCGCGGTGGGCAAGGCCGCCGACCTGGTCTATTTGAAGCCGCCCTCGGGTAGCGCCCTCCGTGCGTCGCTCGAACTTGCCGAGACGCCCGAGTCGATTCTTTCCGCGCTCTTCACCCAAGCTGGCCGCGAAAGCGTCCGGCAGGTTCGCGTCGAGGGGCACGTCATTTTTGCAGGAGAAGCGCATGACGATCGCTGAAGCCAATTATTTGCCGCTCGCGGATTTCGTGAGCCAAGTGGGCTGGGTATTTGAGCATTCGCCCTGGGTGGCCGAACGCGTCTTGGCGGGCCGCCCTTTTCCTGACTTGCCCACACTTCACGATGCCCTGTGGCAGCAGGTGCTGCTGGCCAGCCGAGACGAACAGCTTGAGCTATTGCGTGCCCATCCGGACTTGGGCACCCGCGCCCGGATGAGCGATGCCTCACAGGGCGAGCAAGCCGGGGCGGGGCTGGATCGGCTAACTCCCGCCGAGTTTGCCCGCCTCGGTGCGGCGAATGCAACTTACCGCGAGAAATTCGGTTTCCCTTTTCTTTTCGCCGTGAAAGGCAGCACCAAACACGATATCCTCGCGGCGATCGAGCAGCGTATTCATTCTGGCTGGGATACGGAATTTCGCACGGCGCTCGAACAGGTGTTTCGCATCGCCGGCTTTCGCTTGGCTGATATCATCAAGTAGGAATACACATATGGAACAATTCGCCAGCGCCTGGAAAAGCAATTACTACGGAAAAGGGGACGTGATTGTCTATCGGCTGCGGCGCAAGGGCAGAGTGGCCGACCCGTTTTTTGGCGCCAGAGTGAAAATGCTACTTTACGGCGAAGCATTTTGGCCAACTTACACCGTTGGCGACAATACCAGTCTCATTGCCACTGATTCGATGAAAAACTTCATCCAGCGGGAGACGACGAACTATGCCGGACCGGATCTCGAAACTTATTGTAGGTTCCTAGCGGAAAAGTTCATTGGTCTCTACCCCCAAGTAGAAGGGATGCAAGTGTCGGCCACCGAGATTCCTTACGCCGCCCAGGGGAAAATGTCATTTTCGCCTGGCGGGCCGGAGCAACGCATGGCGCGCGTGGAAATCAATCGGGCCGGCATGGTGGAGGCAGTCTCTGGCATTCGTGGCTTTCGGCTCATTCGCCTGGGCGGCAGCGCGTTTAAAGGCTTCGTCCGTGACGAGTACACCACGCTTCCCGACATTGAGAATCGCCCGCTGCACATGTGGCTCGACCTTGAGTGGACCTATACCGAACCCGACGCCGCCTTTAACGACGGGCACGTAGCCCAAGCGGTAGGCCGCCTCACACACGAACTCTTCGATGCCTTCGAATCCGGCAGTATTCAGGAAGTGATCTATCAGCTCGGCAGCCGGGCGTTGGTTGATCATCCCACCATCGCCGAAATCCACCTGGAAGCCAACAACCGTACCTGGGACACCATCACCGAGGTGGGCGATACCCTGGGCATTTACACCGATGCTCGGCCCCCCTACGGCTGCCTCGGTTTGCGGATGAAACGCTAACATGGCCAGGATTTCGACGCACGTACTCGATACGGCCCTGGGCCAACCAGTCGCCGGCATATTGGTTGAGTTGTACCAAGTAACTTCAGAGCGGTTATTGGTGAAGTCGGCATTTACCAATCAGGACGGTCGCACCGGTGAGCACTTGTCGCTCGCTGCGTCGCCGGGAGTCTACGAGCTCGTCTTCCACGCGGGCGAGTATCTCCGCCAACACACTGCGGTGACCACGGAACCGTCATTTCTGGACCGGATCGCCATTCGCTTTGGCGTTGCCGAGGCGCAGGGTAATTATCATGTCCCGTTGTTACTGTCGCCTTATGGCTACAGTACTTATCGAGGCTCATGATGGACGCCGCGCAGCGAGTAATCGACCGATGCCGTCAGTTGGCTACTTACTCGGAAGTCCTTGGCCAAACCACGCGGACGTTTCTTTCGCCGCCTATGCATGAAGTACACGAGTATCTTGGGGCATGGATGCGGTCAATGGGCATGCTGACGCGGGTGGATCGTGCGGGAAACCTACGGGGTACTTACGGCGTGTCAGTCAGGCCGAGTCTTCTGATGGGTTCGCATTTGGATACCGTGCCGAATGCGGGCGCGTTCGACGGCGTTTTGGGCGTAGTGCTGGGAATTGCATTAGTG
>JAYVUQ010000215.1:0-12226 GCA_043787785.1 Bryobacteraceae bacterium | reverse complement strand
GGGCGTTACGTCCTTCTCGTTTCTGAACGGCGCCCGGAACTACTCGCCCATCGTCTCGTCGTTGCGCATGAATCCCATACCCAGCGTCGGCATTGAATGGCGCACTGACTATGATCCACAGCGCGGGGGCATTACCAATTCCAGCTTCTCCGCGAATGGCCGCCTGAATGAGGTCTTTCTCTCGGCCGGCCATAACCAGGTGCGCAACGGCACGCTATCGCCGCCCGCGAATCAATTTACCGGGTTGATTGGCTTGGGCCGCGAAAACCGGCGCGGCTGGAACGTGGGCTTTAATGCGATCTACGACTACCGTTTACGCCAATTGCAATATAGTAACTCGCAAGTCACTTACAATTCGGACTGTTGCGGCCTTTCCTTTCAATATCGCCGCCTGGAATTCGGGCCGATCCAGTACAACCAATACCGCTTTGCTTTCGTGATTGCTAACATCGGTTCCGTGGGCAATCTGCGCCGGCAGGAGCGATTCTTCTAACGCGCTATGCTAACGGTGTGAAACGGATAGCCGATCAGCCCGTCCAAACCTGGAGACTGCCGTCGATGCGGGCCGAGCACTTTCCAGGCTCTGGGCCATTCCCTTGGCTGGATCGGCCCGATGCTCTGGAGAGTATCGCCACGCGCTTGGCGACCGGAGCCATTTCGACGGAAGAGGCTGACCAATGCCAGCATTGGGTTCGCGATGGCTACGTCATCCTCCCGGGACTATTCAACATCGGCACCTTGGACACCGTTTGGAGCGCCTATCAGCGGGCCATCGACCGCGGGCGTATCGTCCTCGAACCGGAGCCCGCCGGACCGGGAGACCCTTATCCTGGGCGCTTTCTGAATCCGCATCGCAAGGTGGGTGACTTCTGCCGGGTGGCAAAGAACTCGGCTTTGTTACATTGGTTGCGATTGTTACTCGATCGGGAACCGAAAGTGCTGCAAACCATTGTCTCGCATAAGGGTTCGCAGCAGCCGGAACACTCCGATTCGATCCATATGACGACTTACCCGCTGGGCTACCTGGCTGCGGCTTGGATTGCGTTTGAGGATATCCACCCCGAAAGTGGCCCGCTGGTTTATTACCCAGGCAGCCATCGTTGGCCGTATCTCTTCAGTCATCAAGTGGGAATTTCCGAAGATGAGTTCCGGCGTGAAGGTTATCGGAGTTATCAAGCCAAGTACGAGCCAAAGATTCGGGAATTGATCGCGGAACAGCACATTGAGCCCAGTTACTTTCACGCGGGCAGCGGCGACGTGTTGATTTGGCATGCCAATCTAGTGCATGGTGGCTCTTCGCGCCGTCACTTATCGCATTCCCGCAGAGCGCTGGTTACCCATTATTTCGGCCAAGGCGCATTCGTCTATCATGACCTGGCCGCCACGCGTTCTAAACAACAGTACGTCAGCACTTGTCTGCTGCGGGGTTAGCGCTTGCGCCGGATGGCGGCCCAGCGGCGCGCCACCCAACTGCGGCCGCGCTCCCGCCAGTTGCGCCAGCGTTGGATGATCCAACGCCCGAGGGGCAAGTTTCGCCACCATCCGTAGGCGGCGGCCCGCAGAGCGAGCACCTTGGTTTCACACCAGGCAAACCAAGCGAGCTTGAGTAACTTCGGCCGGGTTAGTTGGTAGATGCGAGCCACCAGCGCGGTACCGGCAATTTTGGCAGCGATGATGGTGCCCACGCCCAGGGCAGGATGGCCGCCTGCAAGCCAATATAGCGCCAGGAGTTTAATCGGCGCCAGGGCCAGCGCGGGTAAAGCGAAAATGGCGAGCGCTCCGTAAGGAGGCAGCGCCATGATCAACTGTTCTAACTGGTGAAATACGGGCAGCCTGCCAAGTAAGGCGAAGACTTCAGCCAGCCGCCACAAGAGCTCTTCCACCAGGAAGAACGCCGTCGCGATAATTAGTAAGATCGACGTCAGGAGCCGTTTCGCAAGGCGGCGCATGTTACTTCACGGCAAGAATCGCATCCACGGGGGAGCCGGTAGTGCGGCCTTCAACGCTGGAGAAACCGGCCGTCATCAACAATTTCCGGTACTCAGGCAGCGAACGCTCCTGACCCTCGGTGCAAATGAGCATATTAAGCGATTGTAAATTTGCCGGCAAGGGGCCCTGCTTGTCGTCGTGCAGTAACTTTTCGGCAATTAATAAGGCCCCGCCCGTGGGCAGCGCCGCATGGATCTTCATGAGGAGAAAATAGATCTTTTCTTCCGTCCAATCATGCAGAATGCGGCCCAGGGTATAGAGATCGGCGGGTGGCAGAGGATCGGTAAAGAAGTCACCCGCGTGCAGTTTTACCCTGGGATGCGAATACTCCATGGCGAAGGAAATTACGCGGGGCAACTCAAACAAAATGCCTTGTAACTTGGGATAGCGGTCGCAGGCGGCCGCGACTAAGTGGCCGGTGGCGCCACCCAGATCACAAAGAGTTTCGTGGTGCGATAAGTCAAAAGCCTCCACCACGCGCGGAGAGCTCATGGTGCCGAAGCCGTGCATACCGCTCAGAAAGGTCCGCATCGCTTCATCGGTCTGGAAGAAACTGCTGAAGATGGGCCCTTCAAGGTTGAACGTCTGCGGCCAGCGATGGGTGCCTTCGCGCACGGCATCTTCGAGGTTGGCCCAAAGACGAAAGAGAATGTCGTTTGAATAACGAACGTAGCCATTCATGGAACGCGGGCTTGAACGCACCAGATACTCATTGGTGGCCGCGGCATTCACGTAGTTGCTGTCGGCTGCGTTGAGTAAGTTCATCGCGACCAGGGCGTCCAACATACGCGTGAGCGCGCCCTCGTGCAGTTGCATTTCGGCGGCCAAAGTGGCCGCGGTAGCGGGTTGCGACGCCAGGCGCTCAAAGAGCCCTAAGGCTTCGGCGGCGAACATTACTTTCGAGCGGCGAAAGGCGTCGAGCAGTTCAAGGATGGGGCTGGGGTTGGGTGCGGAAGTGGTCATGGCCGTCTGGAGTTACCAGAACTCCATTGTAGGTGACGCGGCCGACCTTGCCGCGCGCAATTTTGCCCAAGGCATGGGCGGCGCGAGGAGGCTTCACTTGGGCCGGAAGCGTGAAGAGCAATTCGTAATCCTCGCCGCGATGGAAAGCGTCGCTTACCGACGCGCCGCGCGCGAGCGGAAGGTAGCTGAGTTCCGCCGACACGCGCGAAGCCAAGGTGAGCCGGTGCAAATCAAGGGACAAGCCATCGCTCAAATCCATGCAGGACGTTGCGCCCAGCGCACGCAGTTGCCGCCCCAGAGCCAACTTGGGCAGGAAGCGCCATTTGCCGCGGCCCAGGGGGCCCGACACATAAACGATGTCACCCGGCCGTGCCTGGTTGCGCCGAAGCGCCTCACCCTTGGGCACGGTGCCACACACCATAACGTCGGCGGTGAGGGCGGGCGCGCGGGAAAAATCGCCGCCGACAATTTCTGTCTTGTGGCGGGCCGCGAGGCCCAGCAGTCCCCGATAGAATCCGGCCACCCAGCGCTCGGTTACCCAAGGTGGCAACGCCAAGGCTACCGTCGCCCAGCGCGGATCACCACCCATCGCGGCAATGTCGGAGAGCGATCGAGCCAAGGCCCGGTAGCCGACATCGGCGGACGTGCGCTCGCTGCGGCGGAAGTGGACGTCCTCCACCAGCAGGTCAGTGGTGAAGAGCAAGTCCTCATCTCCGTGGCGCACGATGGCGCAATCGTCCCCGATGCGCGGCAGGCGCTTGGCGAGCGCGGCGACGAGGGAAAGCTCAGTCATGGAAGACAAGGCCAGAGGGCAAGTCCTCGCCATAGACGCGGCCGAGCGAAGCCAGGTCCCGCGGCGCGCCACCTTCGAGCAATGCCTTTAGCGCGTCAGCATCCTTATGCTTGCCGATGGCTTGGCGAGCGAGTTCCACAGTGGAAGGCGTCACGTCGCGCGCTGTGTCGCCCGTGGATTGCGCCATCTGGGCCACCGCTTCAGCAGCGCCCGCAACGCTGGCCAAGGTGGAAACCCAGCGCTCGATGGTATTCGGCGAGACGACCAGGTTCTGCGGCCCGTGGAAGAGTTGGCGCGCGCCAAGGCGGGCTAAGCACCAGAAGTCAGACTGGGTGTGCTCCTTGGCCTTTACCAGCTTCAGCAAGGCCTCGCCGAGTTCGGTCTTCGTGCCAACGGGCAGTAACTCAAGGGAACTGGCGGTGCGCCACATCTCGCGCCGCAGGGAAGTATTCACCCGCGGCGGACGTACGTTGCCACGGGGCAAGAGGAAGGACGAGATGCGTTGGTAGACGTCGGTTTGTTGATTGCGGTTCAAGCCGCCCGCTACACGGCCCCAGAAGATCCACCATTCAATTTCGTTCTGCACTTGGCTAGGGAAAGCCAGGCTCGCCGCATAGACGCGTCGCGCCTGTTCAATCCGCAATTCATCGCCGGGCGCGCCAAAGCCGGGGCGCAGGCAGAAGCCGGCCAAGCTGAGCCAGCGGAACTCCAAGGCGGCCGACCGCGTCCTTTGCTCACCACATTGCAAGAATACGTCAGCCAATTTTCGTAGGGTCCCCAAGGGCCAGGACCCTCGGCCCAGCCCGATCGCCTGCTCCAACTTACCCGGTAGTTCCTCGGGCGGAAACTGTTGGGCGAAGCAGCTGGCGATCAACTTCTCCGCTGCGGCGACGGCCTCTTCGCTGATGACGGTGGCCGCGCGCGGTTGAGTGATGGTTTGCACCCCGGCCCGGCGTAACTGAAACTCGAGTTTCCAGCGATGCTCGCTGATTTTGGAATCGGCGAATAACTCGAGCGTGCCGATGGCCGATAGGTTCGCTGTCAGTCGAATCGGCACCAAGCGCTCTTCCGTGGGCTTGCCAAAGCGAATCACGGCGTCGAGCGGCGCGTGCTGATGAAAGCCGGGTTCAATCGCCACCAATTGGCCAGGCATGTCATCGACCCGGGTTAATGAGCTATACAGCCGGAAACTGACGGGCCGATTGGCAATTAACTGTAAGCCCTCGCCGGGCGGGTCAATCGTGGTCGTACTACCTTCTTCGGCGCCACGCGCCACTAAGGTAACGGCCCGCGCCTGGTCGAGCCCGATGTAGTAACTACGCGGCAAGCCACCGCGCACTAACACGCCCTGGCCGGTGGCGCGGACGTTGGCATAGTAAGCGGCGCCGATGGCCACGGCTAAGTCGAGATCATGATTCTCGAGTAAGAGCGCCTTCTGGCCGTACCACTTCTCGAGCACCTCGGCCACGCGTTCGCGCAGGATCGAAGGGATGAAAAAGCCACCGTTGAAGAGAATGGCATCGGGCCGGATATCGCCGGCTTGCGCGAGAAATGCCGCCAAATGCTTGGTGATGGCGGGGTCGCTTTCGTAGGGCAAGCCGGCTTCACGGAACAAACTGCGCTTCTCGTCGGCGGGGCGTTCCGTCAAGTCGCAGAAGGGCAGAAAGCCCTCGAGAGCTAACTCCAGCGCTTCTTCACGGGTGATCTCGGCCTTCAACGTGCCGCCAATTAGCGAGGACCCGCCGCCGAGAACAGTAACATCCACCTTTTCGAGGCCCGCTTCGCTCAGCAGCCTTTCTTTGGCCGCGCCGCAGGCCCGGCGCAGGCCGCTACGCTGGCGCAAGGACAACTGGGTATTTAACTTACTCTCCACTAACCAGGCGAGAGTTAAATCTAGATTATCGCCGCCAAGCAGTAAGTGCTGGCCGACGGCGGTGCGGGTGAAGTCCACGCGGTCGCCTTCGCGATTGACGCGGATGAGGGTGAAGTCTGAAGTACCGCCGCCCACATCGCAGACGAGTACATGCATCCCGTCGCGCAGTTGCTTCTGGCTTTGGGAAAGATGATTGGCGATCCACGAGTAGAACGCCGCGGCCGGCTCCTCAATCAGGGTGAGGTGGAAGAGGCCCGCCTCCTTAGCCGCCATCACCGTCAGAGCGCGTGCCTCTTCGTCAAAACTGGCGGGCACCGTGAGCACGATGGATTGCTGGGCCAGCGGCGTGGTGGGGTGCTTGGCATCCCAGGTGTCGCGCAGATGTGCCAGGTATCTGGACGAGGCTTCCACCGGCGACATTAATCGTCCGGCTTCCTGGGCATCCCACGGCAGAATCTTCGCGGTGCGATCGACTTGGGCGTTCGACAACCAACTCTTAGCCGCGTAAATCGACTTGGTGGGAACTAGCGCACCCTGGTCCCGCGCATAAGCGCCGATGGCCACCTCGCCATCGGCAAAAAGGAACGAGGGCAGCGTACGGCGCGACTCCGTGCGGCCAGGGGCTACCGGCTGCGGGACATCCAAAGTGTGGATAACGGGATAGTCGTCGGACTCCCGGGGGTCAGTATAGGCCAGGGCCGAGTTGGTAGTACCGAGATCGATCCCAATATTGATGGTTGAGGACATGCTCTAACCGTTATTCTCCCAGACTGCGCGCGGCCCAGGGCACCCCCAATTCCTGTATACTTCGATCAGGAGGTGGACTTTCCCTGTAGGAATCGTCCAATACCGGTTGCCGCCGAAGGTCTCCGGTTCCCTGCGGTCTTTTTTCGGCTGGGCTGGCAACCTACTTTACCCTGGCGAGTGCCGGGTATGTGAGACGCCACTCACTACCCTCACGCGAGTCCCCGTTTGTAATACTTGTCTTGCCGCCAGTCACCCTTTTGAGGCGGAAATCTTTTGTGTCCAATGCCGAACACCTTTTCTCAGCCGTGCGCCGCTGGATGAAAAGGGCTGTTGCACGTTGTGCCGGCTGGGGGCGCGTGGCTTCGACGCCGCCTATAGCAGTGGCGAATACGACGGCCCGCTGCGCAAGCTGATTCACCTGTTCAAGTACCATGGGGTCTACTCGCTCGAACGCACTTTAGTGGACCGGCTGAGCGATGCCCTGCCCCGCGATCAACACTTTGACCTATTGGCCCCCATCCCGATGCACTGGTGGCGACGCCTGTTGCGCGGCTGCAACCACGCCGAGAGCCTAGCCCGCGCGTTGTCCAAGCGAACGGGCATTGCCTTCGCCAATCCGGTGCACCGCAAGAAGTTCACCCCGGCTCAGGCCACGGTCAGCCGCGCCGCGCGGCGGCGGAACGTGCAAGGCGTTTTTGCCGTGCGAGCAGAGCATGACGTGAAGGGCAAACGAATTTTGCTGGTGGATGACGTTTTGACCACTGGCGCAACGGCGGGGGCCTGTGCCGCCGCGCTGAAGAAAGCGGGCGCCGCGCATGTGGCGGTGATCACCATCGCCCGCGTGGATCGGCGGGCTTGGGTAGAGGCCTTTAGAAACGAACGAAGCCGGGCCGCAACGGCTTCCTGAACGTAAGTCCAGGTGAGAGGTGAAAAAGGAATATGAAGTCGATCGCGCAAACTATTAAACACGACCGATTCCAGGACCCTGATCGCTTGCACCGGCCGGTGCTCGTCCTGAACGCCAGCTACGAACCGATCAACATCTGCGCCGCGCGCAGGGCCATTGTGCTGTTGATTAAAGGGGTCGCCGCGGCCGAGGAGCATGCGCATCATCAGGTTAACTCCAACCGTGCTTCGCTGAACTTGCCCTCGGTAATTCGGCTACTGGAATACCGGCGCATTCCGCATCAATCGCGCGCGCTTTCGCGCAAGAATATTCTGATGCGGGACCGGTACACCTGCCAATATTGCCAACGCGTCACCCCTTCTGGCGAATTGACGCTGGACCATGTGATTCCCCGCTCCCGGTCGGGCGAGACAACCTGGGAAAACCTCGTGGCCTGCTGCCATCCTTGCAACAACCGCAAGGGCAATCGGACGCCTGAAGAGGCCGGCTTTAAGCTGCAGCGCGCGCCACGGCCGTTCTCCTTGCACACCAGTCGCCATTTGATGCGTCTGCTGGGGAAGGGCGACGACCAGTGGCGGAAATACCTGTTCTACTAACGCTCTGTTGGCGAAGGGTTGAATCGTCTGAGGCAGACCTCTACTAGTCGAGAATTATGCCCTTTCGAATTTGCTTGTGATGGGCGTGGCATATTGGGTTCCAAGCCACGATCTCGCGTTTGACCCCTTTTGCGGTGATCGTATTTCTCTACCGTATTTTCCTGGCGTCGTGCCAGGTATAACTCGGTGACCGCCGGTAACCAGTAGGCCTGGCCATTCGAGCCGCCTTTGGTCAAAGGCTACGATCGGCTGCTTGGGCGGCGGACAAAACGATGAGGGCGGCTCGAAAGCAGCGGAGCATGGTGGCCTTCCGGCTATTGGTAAGGCCCCGGTGCGCCGGGGCCCAATCGGTCGAGGCAAAGGTGCGTCAACGGACGCAAACCTAGCCTACTTTGATCAAATAGCCGCCGAGGGGGACGGAGAGGGCGATAGAGCCAAGGTCGGAGATGTTGAAGGGGCGAGCGTGGAAGACGCAACTGAGGGCTTGGTAGAGGTAGCTGACGTTGTAAGCCCGGTCGCGGAAGGTGAAATCGGCGGCTTCGACGAGATCGATGGTGCCGGTGACTTGCGCGAGTGCGCCGGGAATGAGCGTGGCCTGGGTGCGACGGGTGCGAAAGGCAGCGATCTGCGTGCCTTGGGAAAAGGTTTCCGGTTTCGTGAGGTCACGGCTGATAGGTTGAGGATTGTAGAAGATGCGGTAGAAACCCTCGCTATTGTAGGGCTGAAAGGTGACGTGGGTAAGGTCGCCATTCTGGGTGAAGATGGGGCGGAGGCGGTCGGCCCGCAGGGTGAAATGGGCAGTCTGCTCGTTGGTGATTTGTCCGCTAAAGAGATTGCTGAGCCCGTCGACAAAGTGGAAATAAACGAAGACTTCGACGATGCCGTCAAGGCCAATGTTGACGCGGCCCGCTACTTGCGCGGCGATGGAGCCGGTGCCGGGAACGGGCGGTACTTCGGCGGCTTGCCCGCGGGTATTGAAGAAAGGCGCGGCGCCCAGGGCGGCGGCCAGGAAGTTTCTCTTGGTCATGTTCGATCCTCCAAATAAGCGTTTTCTGACTACTGCTGAAGGGTAACGTAGAGGGCTTCGGCGTGTCGTCTGGATGTTCTCAAGAGGTTGTCAAAATGTTGTACCGCGGTCTTTACGGCAAGGTGAGGCATGACTCGGTGCCGCATTCGGAGGACTTCGACAACGACGGCGACTCGATCGGTGTCACGCACGCTTATATCCCGAGCTTACTTCGTCCAACGAGAGGAGCTATCCACGCCATGCCTCGGTGCTCCTTCAGCGATTGGCCATCAGCGCCACCAAATACTCCTGACCGGCGTCGGTCGAAAACACAGCCTGCAATGTATTCCCTAAATGAAATCCGCCGCTTACGTGACGGGCTCGACATGCAGCCGGATAGAAAAAAGGTAACAATTTCAGCGGCCGGAGCACTGTCTGGCCTAGGTAGCCGAGCGCCACGACGAAGAAAGGGCCGCGGCGAACCGCGGCCCTTTGCTTAGCGAAGCGAGTCCGTCTAGAAGCGATACCGCAGACTAAGCTGAATCTGCCGCGACGCTACCCGCTGGCTGCTGACCCGGCCGAAATCGCCGGCGTTGATGTTGCCCACCGGGTCACCGAAGCTGGTGGTGTTGGTGAGATTATAGATCTCCGAACGGAATTCCAACGCGTGGCGCTCGGTAATCTTGAAGGCTTTATGTAAGGTAAAGTCCAAGCTTAAGATGCGGTCGGCGTTGGTGATATTCGGCGACGCATTGCCGAACTGGTAGAGTGGCGGCCGCACAAAAGCGGAGGTGTTAAAGAACTGTTCCGCTGTCTTCGGACCATCGTTCGGCTTGCCCACCAGATTGAGCCGCTGCGTTTTCCGGCCCGTGTTGGCGATATCTTCACTGGTGGACACCAGGATGGGCGGTCCAGTTTCCACGCGCGTAATCCCTTCGAGCGACCAGCCGCCGACCAAAGCATCGGCCGCCCGGCTCATGCCGCCGCCAAACTGGCGGCCCCGGCCAAAGGGAAGCTCGTAGACGTAGGAGAAGACGAAAACGTGGTTGATGTCCCAACTGGACCGGCTCCAATCACGACGCCGATTGAAAGGATCTTCCGTCTTGCCGCTTTCTGCGAGCGAAGACTGGTTATCGAGCGACTTCTGCCAGGAGTAGTTCATGTTGAACTGGAGGCCACGCGAGAAGCGCTTCTTCAGCGTTGCCTGCAGGCCATTGTAACTACCGGCAAACTGATTCGAACCGCCGTCCAAGTCGCCGAAGTTCGGCAACAAGCGTCGGGGCTGAATGGGGCCCGGTCCGGGCGTCAGCGCGTTGTTGAAAGGCGAATAGCCGATTTGCTTCTTGCTCGCTGAACCCACGTAGCCCACATCGAACGTCAACGAATCCTGCAACTGGCGCTGGAGGAAGACGTTCCATTGGCTCGAATAGGGCGAGCGATTGTCCGGATTCTGCGGCCAGCCACCAATGGCGGAAGTGTTGGAGAACCCTGGGCCAGGCGCGGTGATCGATTGATCGAGGACGCCACCGCGGTTCGGGCTAAACACCTGCTGCACGGTATACGGCCAGAATTTACGAAGATCCTGAAGCTCCTGCACAAAGGTAGAGTTATAGAACATACCGGCGCCCATGCGGACCACCGTTTTGTCGTTCACCTTGTAAGCCAGACCAAGTCGCGGCGCCCAATCGTTCTTGTCGCTGCGCACTAAGGCGCGGCCAATACCGTCCGTGCGGGCCGGTGAATTCGCCTCGCCGGTGTCCGGGTTCGGCTGCGGATTGATGGTCGCCCAGAGCAGGCGTCCCGAATAGGCGCCGGTGGTGGGATTGCGTTGCACCACCAAATTGCCCAAGCGGTCTGACGTATCGTAGGGGCGGCTGCCGAACTGATACATCAAGCCCATATTGATCGTAAGCTTGTTCGATACGCGCCAGTCATCCTGAATGTGGCCGATGAGAAAGTGGCCGATGCCGTCGGTGAGCGTATTGCCCTCGCCGCGTCGCACTTCGCCGGGATAGCCCAGTAAGGCGTCGGCCATCGGAAAACCGGTTACCCCGCCCAGGAAAATCGCGTCGCCGTTCATGGGGTTCGAAGTATTCGTGTAGAACTGGCGATGATGATACTGCCCGCCCACCTTAAGCGAATGCTTACCCTTAATCTTGGTAAAGTTGCCGCGCCACTGCCAGACGTTATCGCCCGTAACATCGCCGCCCGCGCCAGGCGTGCCGTAACTGCCGAAGCTGATGTTCACCAGCGGATCGCCGAATACGGCCTTTTGATACATCTGCATGCCGGTTTTCGTGAGAAATTCCGCCCGCGTCAGGGCGCCTTTGGTAGTGATGCTGGGATTGTTTGGCTGGTTGGAACCAAAACCCAACTCGAGGGTGGTGGTGGGGTTGAAAATGTGGGTCCAGGAGCCGCCGTAGTTAGTGGCATCGTATTCGCTATTACTGATGAAGTTCGGCTGCAAGGCCGGGCTGAGTAAGTCCGCGTTCTGATAACTGAAGCGGAAATAGAAAGTATTCTTCTCGCTCAGGTTGTAGTCATACCGCCAGTGCAAGCCATCGCGATTGTTCGCGCGAGAGCCGCTGGAAATATAGTTCTGCACCAAGCCCGCGCGATTGGGCAGTGGCGTCGTCAGTTGCAGGGCCGTGGGGATCGCGGCATTGATGCGCGCGGTGGGAATTATGTTATTCGCGTACGGAACATTGTTATTGAAAGGATCCCGCACGATCGTCGGTGTAGCCTGAAGCAGCAACGAGGAGAAGTCGCCGGCGCGGAAATCAGCGGGCGGGACGTTGCCGATCTGGGTAGAGGCCCGCCGGCTCCGGAAACCTTCCCAACTGGCGAACCAGAACATCTTGCTGCTCATTTTGGGAATCGGGCCACCAATGGAGACGCCATACTGATTCTGTTTGAAAGGCACCTTCGGCAAGCCACTGCGATTGGCAAAGAATTCGTTCGCATCCAACACATTGTTTCGCAAGTACTCGTAGGCCGTCCCATGTAATTGGTTGGTGCCGGACTTGATCACCATCGAAACGTTGGCGCCCATTGAACGCCCGAACTCAGAGCCCGTGTTCGTGGCAATTTTGAATTCCTGCAGCGCATCCATCGGTGGGGAAATACCCGGCGAGTTCATCATTTGCATGTTGGCGTCAAAGCCATCAATCGTGTAATTGTTATCCTGCGGACGGGCGCCGTTCACCGAGAAAAGCGCGGTGCCGGACTGGGCGGTACCCCGCGACTGACTGCGCGTCACCGAACTGGTGCCGGGCATCAGGAGAATGAGGCGAGTAAAGTTCCGCCCGTTCACCGGCAGGCGTTCCAGTTCCTTCGCGGCCACCACGTTGCC
>JAYVUQ010000214.1:0-6992 GCA_043787785.1 Bryobacteraceae bacterium | reverse complement strand
TCTCTATGATTCTAAACAGATCCTTCACCTCCCCCTTTCTCTGTACATCCGCCTCTGCACCTTGTGGATCGCCTTCCAGCGCTGCTTCTGTTCGGCCGCCCCTGACGGGTCAGCCGCCCGCTCCAAGTGTGCGATTTCCCGCTGCAGCTTGCTATAATGGGCCCACCTGCCCCCGTCCAGCCGACCTTCCTCCAGCGCCTGCCGCACCGCGCAGCCGGGCTCTTCCTCGTGGCGGCAATCGCGAAACCGGCATGCCGCGGCCAATTCGGCCACGTCCTGAAACGTCTGGTCGAGCGCTTCAGGCGCATTCCAAAGCTGCAGTTCCCGCAAGCCGGGAACGTCCATCAGCAGCCAGCCCAGTTCCAGCAGGATCAACTCCCGATGGGTGGTCGTATGCCGACCGCGAGAATCGTGTCCGCGCACCGGTTGGGTCCGCATCGCTTCACAGCCGCGCAGCCGGTTGGCCAAGGTCGACTTGCCCGCGCCCGATGACCCCAGCAGCACGGCCGTCTCCGCCAATTCCACATGGCTCAACAGCGCCCCGAGCCCTTCGCCCGATAAAGCGCTCAGCGCTACCACCGGCGCCAAGCGTTCGCACACCCGGCAGCGCGCCTCCAGGTCAGCGCAGAGGTCGCTTTTGTTCAGCACGATCACCGGGCGCGCACCGCTTACCGCCGTCAGGTAAAGATAGCGCTCCAGGCGCCGCAGGTTATAGTCATGGTCCAGGCCCATCACTAACAACGCCACATCGGCATTGGACGCAATCACATGTGGCCGCATCGCCTGGCCGGGTTCGCGCCGCACAAACGCGGTCCGGCGCGGCAACACCGCTTCGATCCGTCCTCCGTCGGCCGTCAGGGTCACCCAGTCGCCGGTCACCGGCCAATCGCCGCACAAACGCAACTTGCCACTGGCGACGGCTTCCCGTTCACCCTCGGCGGTCCATACCAAAAAGCTATCCCGGTGCGATACGCGCACGCGTCCGGGAATCGATGTCTCCGCAAACGGCCGAAACAGGCCGTCCCAATGGGCACTCCAGCCCAGGTTTTCTAAATTCATTGGAAAATGTCCTCAAGTACTCGTCACAATGCGGGTAGCGAGAGCATCGCGCGTACAGACACATTTCCCCCAAGGAGGGCGGTCAGCGTGCGATATTAACTGAGGACAATGGTGGACAAAGGCAAACCATAGGATAACAAAATGAGCGAAGAACATCTACGGCGCGTGCGCCGCATCTGCTTAAGCCTTCCGGATACGACGGAAAAACTGTCCCACGGCGAGCCGACCTTTTTCGCGAGGAAGAAGGTCTATTGCATGTTCGTTAACAACCACCATAACGACGGCCACCTCGCCGTCTGGATCCCGGTGGAGCCCGGCGCTCAGGGGACACTGATCCAAAGTAATCCCCGCGCCTATTTTCATCCGCCCTATGTCGGCGCCAAGGGTTGGGTCGGCGTCGAACTCGGCGAAGTGAGCGACGAGGAACTCGCCGTTCATCTCCACGAGGCGCACCGGATCATTGCACCGCCGAAAGCGAAAAAGTTCTAGAAATCAACAACTCCCGGCTTTGTTTCGTCACTGATATATACTCACGCTACCTTCTATGAAAATCCTCATCTGGCTCCCGCTGCTGCTCAACGCGGCCACCGAATCCGAACTGAAAGACCCGGCCGGTAACTTCACCGTCCGCTACGCCGTCGAGGCCCCCGCCGACAGAGCCCAGCCACTCGGCCTCATACTCTGCTTCCCAGAGCATGACCGCCCCACCGGGGACGAGATCCTTCCCGTACGCGAGTCGCTCCGCCGTCAAGGCTTGAGCGATGGCTACGTGCTCATCGGCATCCATCCCCAAGCCCAGAAATTCGGTGACGTCGACCATGAGCCCATCCGCCAAATGATCGCCTGGGCCCGCCAGACTTATTCCATTAACCCCCGCCGCATTTACATGTACGGTAAAGGCGAAGGCGCCAAGATCTCCGGCGAATTCGGCACCCAGAACCCCACCCTCATCACCGCCGCCGTCACTTACAGTTGGGGCTGGTGGAAGATCCCCTCTGAGCTAACTCCCTCCACTCTGCACTCACCCGAATACTACACCGTTCTCGGCATGCGCGACTTACTCACCCACATTCAAACCGTCCGCGACACTTACAGCCGCATGAACGCCAAAGGGCTGCCCATCATCTATCGCGAATTCGACGAACTGGGCGCTCGCACCTACCACCCGGCGAGTAATGACGATGGCCTCGCCTGGGCCACCCGCTTGCGCAATCAGAATCTGCCGCTATCGGCCGAGGAGTCGGCCTTACTCAAGAATTTCAAGCCCATCGTCAGTGATGGCTACTTCAAGGACCTCGCCTTAGTCGGTGGCCCAGAAGCCGGCGCAATTGTGCAAAAGCTGCTTACCCACAGCGACGCAAACTTGCGCGGCGCCGCCGTCGCCACCTGTGCCCAAGCCATGTTCAGCGAAGCCACCGTCGCCAGCCTCGCTAAGACGCTGGTGGATAATGAGCCGAAGGTGCGCACCGCCACGCTAAGAACTTTGGCGATGCTCGCCAACTGGCGCTCCCGGGCGGCCCAGAAAATACTCATCGACTACGTCAAGAATCCTCAAAACGCGGTAGATCGCCTCAGCGCCATCGACGCCCTCGGCTATGCCGTCCGCTTCCAAGTAAAAGGCTTCCGGCAGGATCCTCCGATCTTCGCCACACTCATCGACTTACTCCAGGACAAAGATGAAGAAGCCCGCACCATGGCCAACAATATTCTGGCCCCCATCCGCGACAAAGATTTCCGCGGCGACGCTGGCCGGCCCGAAGCCAAAGCCCCTCCTGGAGGCTGGCCCGAATGGCTACGCGAGATCACCGCGCAACAGCGAGGTTACTCCGCCGACTACGACTTTTGCACTCCCGGCGCCCACACTCCGGCGCTCGATCTTTACTGCGGCGGCAAGGGTGATTTTGCCAAAACCAAACAAGCCGCCGAAATGGGCTTCGTCCCTGCCCAAGCGATGTTAGGCATGATGTACGCCAATGGCACTGGAGTCCAGCAGGACTATACGGAAGCCGGGAACTGGTGGGCCAAGGCCGCCGCTGGCGGACATGCGCTGGCCGCGCAGAACCTGGCCCGCGTGCCCGGCCGCCGCCCCGTGCCACTTCCAGTAAAATAAATTCATGACGCCTCCCTTTCAGCTGCGCCGTCGCGACCTGCTCTTCGGCGCGCCCGCTCTTGCTCTGGCCAAACCTCCCGCCCGCCCCAAGATCGCCGCCATCTGCACCGTCTACTTCAAACACTCGCACTCCCAGCATATCGTCGACCGATTCCTGGAAGGCTATGGTTGGAACGGCGAGCACCACCATCCCGAAATGGACCTGGTCTCGATCTACGTCGACCAAATCGGCAAGACGGACTTCTCCAAAGACCGCGCCACCCGTTTCCCGCAAATGAAGATGTACCCTTCCATCGCCGAAGCACTTACCGCCGGCGGCAGTAAATTAGCCGTCGACGGCGTCTTACTCGTCGGCGAACACGGCGACTACCCAAAAACAGAAAAAGGCCAAGTAAAATACCCTCGCTACGAGTTTTTCAACGAAATCACCAAAGTTTTTACCACGAGTAATCGTGTCGCGCCCATTTTTAATGACAAGCACCTTTCCTGGAATTGGCAGTGGGCTCAGGAAATGTACGACACCGCCCAAAAAATGAAAATCCCTTTCATGGCCGGGTCCAGTTTAGCGGTAACCTGGCGCACTCCGTCGCTGGAAATGCCGCTCAACTCCAAAATTGAAGAGGCGGTTTGCGTCGGGTATGGCGGTGTCGATAGTTATGACTTTCATGCGCTCGAAACCCTGCAGTGCATGGTGGAGCGGCGCAAAGGCGGGGAGACCGGAGTGAAATGGCTTCAAGCCTATCGCGGAGATCAGTTCTGGCAAGCCATGAAAGAGGGCCTTTGGTCGCGCGCGTTGATGAATGCCGCCCTCTGCCGCAGCCACACGCTGAAGCCCGCCCGGCCCGGCTTTAACAACGTCTTCCCCGGCGACGAAGACCTGAAGCGGCTGGTTCGCAATCCAGTCGCTTATCATTACGAACACAACGATGGCCTCAAATCCACCATGATTCTTTTTAGCGGCCTGGTTGAGGATTTCAATTTCGCCGCCCGGCTCACGGGCCAGAAAAAACCCTTCTCGACACAAATGTATCTGCCCATGCCGCCAGCCCGTACTTCGCTCGCTAATTTCTTTTCTCCACTTACGAATAACGCCGAAAAGATGTTCCTCTCGGGCAAGCCAACTTACCCGGTAGAACGCACCTTACTCACCACCGGACTCACAATCGCCGGAGTCGATAGCCTCTTCGCCGGCCAAAAACGGCTCGACACGCCGCACTTATCCCGCATTCAATACCAAGCCACCAAAGAATCGACTTTCTGGAGAACCTAAGTGCCCAAGCGCGTCGCCATCATCACCACCCTCTATAAGTATCTCTCGCACGCCCAGCACATGGGCGATCGCTTCCTGGTCGGTTATCCGCACGAGGGCGAATGGCATAAACCCGACGTCCAAATTGTCTCGCTCTACACCGACCAAAAGCCCACCGGCGACCCGGCGAACGGTGGCGATCAAAGCTATGTCCGCGCCAAAGAATTCGGCTTCACGGTTTACAACACCATCGCCGAAGCCCTGCGTTGCGGCACCGATAAAATCGCCGTCGACGCCGTGATGATTATCGGCGAACATGGCGATTATCCGAAGAACGACAAGGGCCAAATCCTTTACCCACGCTACGAATTCTTTAAACAATGTGTCGAAGTATTTGAGAAAGACAAGCGCGCCGTTCCGGTCTATAATGACAAGCACTTGAGTTACAGCTTCGAAAAAGCCAAGTGGATGGTAGACCAATCCAAGCGTCTCAAATTCCCTATGCTGGCCGGCTCTTCCCTGCCCGTCACCTGGCGCTTGCCCGATCTCGAGTTGCCCCTCAACTGCCAGATAGAAGACGCCCTCATGGTCGGCGTCGGCGGCTCCGACCCGATGGACTATCATGCTCTCGAAGCCATGCAGTGCATGATTGAGCGCCGTAAGGGCGGCGAAACCGGCGTCCGCCGCGTGCAGCTCATTCAAGGCGACGCGGTCTGGCAGGCTGGCGAGTCCGGCCGCTATTCGAAGAAGTTACTCGCCGCCGCCCTCTCCCGCAGCGATTCGCCCCAAGGCAAGACGCTCATCGACGGCCGCACTCAGGACTTAGTCGGCAACCACGAACTGCCTAAGCTCGTAAAGAACCCCGCCGCTTACTTCATCGAGCACAACGATGGCCTCAAAACCACCTTACTGATGCTGGATGGCGCGGTACACGATTACTGCTTTGCCGCCAAGGTGAAGGGCATGCCCGGCTACCCATCCACGCAATTCTTTCTCTCCCCAGTGCCCAACGTCACTTACTCAGCCTGCCTGGTGAGTAAGATCGAAGAGATGTTTGTCACCGGCAAAGCTCCTTACCCGGTGGAGCGAACGCTCATCGTCAGCGGCGCATTAGAAGCCTGCCTCACTTCCAAAGTACAAAGCAACAAGGTACTCGATACCCCACAACTAAACGTCAAATACCGGGCACCCAAACAATCCCACCACGCCCGCACCTAGGCACCACCCGATTGGCCCTTCGATTGCTCCCGTTATTGCATGCGATGGCTTCTGGCACTACTACCGGCAATATTGGCGCAGGACCCTAACTTCGGCGTGCAGTCCCGCCTGGTTCTGATGCCCGTAACCGTCACCGACGCCAAAGGCCACAGCGTCGACGGGCTAGAAACCGATGACTTTGTCCTGCTGGACAAGGGTAAGCGCCAGAAGGCCGTTGTCGACACGATTGGCACAGGTGTGGCGCCGATCGCCCTGGTGATCGCCGTACAATCCTCAGGCATCTCAGCGCCGGTGCTCGCTAAAGTCCGCAAGATCAGTTCGATGATGGAGCCGTTGCTCACCGGAGCGCGTGGCTGCGCGGCCCTGGTCGCGTTCTCCGAAAGAGTGCATTGGCTCACCGACTGCATTCACGACCCCGGCGCGCTCGACCGGGCCTTCGCCGCTCTGCAACCCGGCCAAGCTACGTCCGCCCGTATGTTAGACGCCGCCAACCAAGCCATCGAACGGCTCAGCCAACGTAAAGCCCGCCGGGTGCTCCTGTTAATTTCCGAGTCGCGCGACCGGGGCAGCGAAACCGATCTCGAAACGCTGTTACTTAACGCCCAGAATGCCGGAGTTACGGTCTACGCGGCAACTTACTCGGCGTTTCGCACGGCATTTACGCAACAAAGTGCACAGAACTCCCCGCGCCAGCGTGGGCCCGCCACTCCGAACGTGATCCCCGGCGACCCCAGCTACGTGCCCCTCGAAGGCCGTGGCGATATCCTCGGCGGCTTCGCCGAGCTCTTTCGCCTTGGCAAAGTGAATGCGGCGGAAGTGCTCACCGGCCAAACCGGCGGCACTACGTTTCCATTTACCCGCCAGAAGGGCCTGGAAAATGCAATCGAGAAACTGAGTAGCGAGTTACACACCCAGTACGTCCTCGGCTTCACGCCAGACTCGGTGGAAGGCGGCTACCACCAACTCGAACTCCGCATCAAAGGCCGCCCCAACTTACAAATCCGGGCCCGCCCCGGTTACTGGGCGGTGGCCGCGAAATAGGGTTACCAAATCACCTACCAGATTACGGTAACGCCATACCGGGCGAGCTCGCCATCCTTGCTAACCAGCGCTGCCTTTTCGACGATCGATTACGCCACTAAGATTCGATCGAAAGGATCCTGGTGAAGCATCGGGAGCCCGCCCATCGCAATGACATGGCCGACCCGGATCCCTAAGGTGGGAATCCCCGCTCGGACGATGTACTTGTCCCACCAGGGCAGTGGATCCGTCAGGAGGGCGGTCTTGCGGTCTTTCTTCAAGATTAATTCCCACAGGTTCACGACGCTCGCCAGAACCTCGGATTGGCTCAAGATT
>JAYVUQ010000213.1:0-6918 GCA_043787785.1 Bryobacteraceae bacterium | reverse complement strand
CGCGGCAATCTTGCGAAGGGATCTCGAGGTCCTTGAAGGGAACATGGTGAAGCGCACCGATATCGCCTTTCTCTGCCGGACACCCGCGGAAGCTGGGGTAACAGCGTTGGCTTTAAAAGACTGGGGTGCCGCGAAGTCTCACGCGGACCAGGGCATTCGGGCAGCGGCAGCGGGCTACAAACTCTACAGCACGGAACTCCAGAATGTTCTGGTGCTGCGCGTAGCGGAGTCCCGATTGCGTCATGCGGCGGCGGTAGGCCCGCTGACGGCGCGAGCCCGGGACTTGGCGCGCCTTGTAGGGCTGAATGAGGGTTCAACGGGCGGCAGGACTTGCTCCGATTGTGGCGGATGGTGCCGACCGCCCAATAGCCTATCTCCGAAAGCGGCGGGCCGGCAATCCTATCAAAGACAAGGCCACCAATCTCCAAGGGGTAGGCTCCGACACCCGCACTACGGGCCCCTTGCGTTCGAAGGGAACTTTTGATAACGTCACTCTCGCTTAGCGTTCTTGTGGAGACCCGATTGCGAACAACAACATTGATGGCTTGCTTATTCCTCTCGTCGATTGCGGCTTCGGCTCAAGTGACGACCGCAACTTTCTATGGCACCGTAACTGATTCGAGCGGGGCCGCCGTGCCGGGAGCCTCGGTGACGTTCCTCAATGAGGGCACGGCGAGTTCTCAGAACAAGGTGACAAGCGCCGCCGGAGAGTTTGTCTTCGACTCGCTTCGCGTCGGAGCTTACAACATCCGGATTGAAGCGCAGGGATTCAAGACATTCACCTCGAGCGGATTGGAACTGGCCGCCGCCCAGCACGTGCGGCGCACGTTCACGCTGGCCGTAGGAGCGGTGTCGGAGACGGTGAACGTGGACTCGACTACGCCGCTGGTGAATACGGTCTCAGCGGAGCAGCGGGAGAGCGTCGATGGCAAAGTGGTGGCCGAAGTTCCGCTCTCGCGACGGAATTATACGAATCTGTTGAGCGTGGGCACGGGCGTGACGGTGAGCAATGCCGGGTCGGCGCCGGGACACGGCAATCGCGACGGCGGCGTGCGGCTGAATGGTTTGGGCCGGTCCGCCACTACGTTCACCGTAGATGGTACCGATGCGAACGGCAACGCAGAAGGGCGCAGCGGGGCGCTGTTTACGAATTTCAATTACATCGATACGATGAGTATCGAGGCCGTGCAGGAAGTCCAAGTGGTGAAGGGAATCATTCCCGCCGAGTACGGACAGGCGCTTTCGGGCAACGTGAATCTGATCAGTAAGTCCGGCACTAATCTTCTACATGGGTCGCTGTTCGAAAACTTCCAGGCGGAAAACCTCAATGCGCGAAACCAATTTCTGAGTTACAAGGCCCCGTTGACATTCAACCAGTTTGGCGGGTCGATCGGTGGCCCGGTGAAACGCAATCGTATCTTCTTCTTCACCACTTACGAGGGTTATCGCGAGGCGAGTTCGTCGCTGGTGACGGGCAACGTGCCCACGGCGAACTTCCGCCAGGAATTATTGAGACGGCAGCCGCAATACCAGGCGGCGCTGGGCGCGACGCCTTTGCCCACCGAGCCGCACGCGGCCACCGCCGATGTCGGTTTCTATCAGGCGGCGCGCCCGGCGCAGGCCAGTGACAACCACGCGGTGGTGAAGGGCGATTTCCGGGTCAGTAACAATAGCAATCTGGCACTCACTTACACGCGCGGCCGGCCCTTTCGCGACGAACCGATGATCTACACCAGTAACAATACGGTGTTCCACGGATGGCAGGAGCGTGGCACGGCCAGCTTCGTTACCGGCGGAGCCGCTTGGACGTCAGAGAGCCGCTTCGGCTACAACGCGCAGGACCTCGAGACCTTCGATGCGTTTCTCTCGAAGGGCGTGGCGGAAGATACTCTTTTCGGCCGGCGCTACGCCAGTATCTCGTCCAACCTCGGCTTCAGCACGCCCGCCAGCCAGATCTGGACGCAGTATGGCCCTGGGATTAGCTTTGAACAAAAGGTGGGTTTTCATCGGGGACTGCACTCCTTCAAGACCGGGGGCGATTACTTCTTCCGCACCGGTGGGCGCGTAAAAGTGAATAATCCCGTGATTAGTTACTTGGGCCGGGAAGACTTACTGAACGACATCCCGAATTCGATGAATTACACCTTCGGGATGCCGTACTACAACGGCAATAGCCATGAGGTGGGTTTCTTTGTGCAGGATGATTGGCGAATTACACCGAAGTTGGTGATCAATCTTGGCGTGCGGTATGACGCTTATTCCGCGATGGTGGCGCGCGGCTTCGACGCCAAGTCCGGTGCTGGCCTGTTTAACTTGGATGGGCTGCGTGATAACAAGTTCACGTTCGGGCCATTTCGCGATCCGGAGCATCCGTATAACGGCGACGCCGGGGTGAACCTAGGGCCGCGCGTCGGGTTCAGTTACAATCCGGACGGCAAAGGCCAAACCACCATTCGGGGCGGCTTCGGAATTCTTTTTAGCCCGCAAATGATGGGCACTTTGAAGCAAGCCGTCGCTACCAAGACCGTTCCCTATCGGGTGGTGTTGAGCCGGGCGGAGGCCCAGCGCTATAACTTGAAATACCTGACGTTTAACGACGATGCCCGCAAGGTGGTGGAGGCGGAGACAGCGCGTACCGGGAAAGTGAACGTTTTCGCGGCGGTGGACCCGAACCTGCAGAACCCTTATTCGATGAACCTGTATCTGGGCATCCAACGGTCCTTAACCAGCTCGATCATTCTCGAATCGGCCTTCGTCGCCAACCGGGGCGTCAAGTTCATCATGCAACGGACCTTCAATCAGGTGGACCGACTCACCGGTGAGCGCCCCAACCCCTTGTTGGGCCAAGGCTACTACATTGACAATACCCAGAACACCATTTACAGTTCGTGGCAGACTTCCATACGCAAGCGCTACGCGCGCGGCCTCACGGGGGCTTTCCATTACACCTGGGGCAAAGCCCTTTCCACCGCCGGCGGCGATATTGGTGCCGTATACCAGGGCGACCAGAATGAACGGACGCAGGACTTCTTCAATCCCCGGGCGGACCGTGGGCCGTCGTCGGGCGACATCACCCACTACGGCGGAGCCGAGTTCGTTTACGATCTACCGCAACTGGCCGCGCTCAAGAGCCATGTATTGCGCCACGCGGTAGCAGGTTGGCAAACGTCAGGCATTCTGACGGCGGCCACCGGCGAGCCGCTGATCATCTCGCAAACTTCGGCGCTGCAGTCGAGCCGTCCGGACTACATCGGAGGCCAGGCGGTACTCGCGAATTACCGTGACACCTTGCAGTATCTGAACCCGGCCGCGTTCGCGCGAGTGCCCAACGGAGCGCTTTCCGGAGCCACGATCCGTCCTGGGAATATCGGGCAGGGTGCCGTCCGCGGGCCCGGCAACGTGCGCTTCGATCTTTCGCTGGGGAAGAATTTCTCGCTTACTGAGAAGATGCGGTTGCAGATTCGGGCGGATGGCTTCAACGCCTTCAATCACACGAATTTCGTAGGGCTTACGACGGCGGTGGAGAATCCGCGATTCGGCCGGTTTACGTCAACGCGCGGCGCGCGGGTGGTGCAGTTTAGCGCCAGAATCACTTTCTGATTAAGAATGTCTTCTCTGGTAATGAAACAACTCGTACTTTTTTTGACCATCGGCTTGGCGGCTGGCTTCGCACAGACCAAAAAGCCAACCAACCCCCTGGGAGCTGGTCCGCAGGTGGCGGAAGCCGGCCGCCTGCTCTATAACCGAACCTGCACGGGCTGCCATGGTCCTGATGGCGGCGAAGGGGAACGCGGACCGGCGCTCGACGCGAATCGGCGTTACTTCCGGGTGAGCGAGGCGGCGATTTTCGAGGTGGTAAAAAATGGCATTCCCGGCACGGTGATGCCCTCCACCGGCTTGCCCGACGCGGAGATTTGGAGAATCGTGGCCTTCATCCGCAACGTCCGCGCCACGGCTTCCGATCTCGTGGTTCCCGGCGATGTGCAAAACGGCATGAAGGTTTTTACCGGCGCGGGCGGCTGCGTCCGCTGCCACATGATCCGCGGCCAAGGGGGAGTGTTGGGCCCGGACTTATCCAGTATCGGTGCGCAAGTTTCTCTGAAAAAGCTGCAGGAAACGCTCACCAAGCCACGGCCCGTTCCGCAAGGCTTCCGCCCCGTTACGGTAACTACCTTACGCGGCGAGACGATCTCTGGAGTGGCGCGCAACAGCGACGCGTTCTCGTTGCAGTTGCTCGACCAGGGCGGTAAGTTACATCTGCTGGAAACGCAGGAACTCCGCAGTGCGGTTTACGCCAAAGAGTCCCTGATGCCCCATGATTTCGACAAGCGACTCCCCGCGGATCAATATCGCGATCTGTTGGCGATGCTGGCCGCCCAGGCGCGGACGAAAGTAAAGGCGCTGTTGCAGGGCGAAAATGAGGTCGGCCGATGAGATTCCCCAAGCTGATTATGTTGGCTATGCTTGGCGCGCAACTGGGCGCGCAAGTAACGGAAAAGCAGTTACAGGAAGCGCAGCCGGCTAACTGGCTACATTACAACGGAAGTTACGATAGCCGCCGTCACAGCGCACTGAACCAGGTGCAGACTGGCAACGTGGAGGGGTTGGTTCCGCGTTGGATTTTCCATGTGCCGGACGCGACGCGCTTGCAGACCGTGCCCATTGTCGTCGACGGGGTGATGTATGTGACGCAGCCCAACGAGGTCTACGCCATTGATGCCCGCAGTGGCCGGCAGATCTGGGAGTATCATCGCGTGCCGGCCCGCCAGAAGGGTCCTAACCGTGGCGTGGCGGTGTGGCAGGACAAAGTCTACTTCACCACGCCCGATGCCCATCTGATCGCGCTGCACGCGGCCACGGGCAATGTGGTTTGGGAAGCCAAGATCGCCGAAGCCAGCGATGGTTACTGGTCACCGGCGGCGCCGCTGATTGTGAAAGGCAAGGTACTGGCCGGCATCGCTCCCGGCGACCATGGGCTGAATGGCTTTTTGGATGCCTACGACGCGACGACGGGGGAACGCCTGTGGCGATTCAATTCAATTCCAAAGCCCGGTGAACCTGGCTCTGAAACCTGGGCCGGCGATTCCTGGAAATCGGCGGGCGGCAATACCTGGCTTACCGGCAGTTACGATCCTGAGTTGAACCTTTTGTATTGGGGCATCGGCAATCCGGCACCCGACTTTAACGGCGATGTGCGCCGCGGCGACAACCTTTACACCGAATGCGTGGTGGCGCTGGATCTCGATACCGGAAAGTTGAAATGGTATTTCCAGTTCACGCCGCACGACACGATGGATTGGGATGCGGTGGAGATTCCGATTCTGGTGGATGCGCTGTATCAAGGAAAAATGAGGAAGCTGATGGCCCATGCCGACCGCAATGGCTTCTACTATCTACTGGACCGCGTGACGGGTAAGTTCCTGCACGGTGCGCCTTTCGTGAAGAAACTAAATTGGGCCAGCGGACTTACGCCCGAAGGCCGGCCGATCCGCATTCCGGGCATCGAGCCGACGCTGAAGGGCACGGTAGTGTGCCCGGCCGCGACGGGTGCGGCCAATTGGCAATCGCCGGCCTATAGTCCGGCCACCGGAATGTTCTATGTCGTCGCGCAGGAGGGCTGCGGTTTCGCCAATAAGTCCACCGAGACATTTCGCCCCGGGGGCTTTCAGTACCGCGCCACCGGCGATGTCAACATGAAGGACGACTCCTGGAAGGTGTACGTGCGAGCGCTCGACTTGACGACCGGAAAGCTGCGGTGGGAGTCCGAACGGATCGGTTCCACTGGCTTCGGCGGCGGACTGCTTTCGACGGCGGGCGGCCTGCTGTTTTCCGGCGAGTTGAATGGCCAGTTTGTCGCCCTGGAGGCGGCCACAGGCAAGGCGCTTTGGCACTTCTATACCGGCCAGCCAATCACCTCCCAACCGATTACTTATTCGATCAACGGCAAGCAGTTTGTGACGATCGCTGCGGGCGCCGATATCATCAGCTTCAGCCTCTACGAACCGAAAGGGCAAAGTAAATGAACCGTATTTTTACACTGGTATTGGCTGCAGGCTCCCTGTGGCCACAAACCCGTTACACCGTTTCCAGTGAACTGGCTGCGGGACCCGGCACTCCGCCGGTAGTCGTGCTGCGCGACAACGAGGCCGGTGTCGAAGCCGCCGTCGCCCCCTCGGAGGGCGGCGAACTGAGCAGCTACCGGGTACGCCTCAAAGCAAACGGGTGGACTGAGTTCCTCAACCACGCCCGCGACTATTCGCCCGGTCCGGGCTTCAAGGGTAAAGGGCCTCTGCTTTGGCCCGTGGTCGGTGCACAATATCCGGTGGGCACGACGCCCGAGACCAGTTGCGGACCGGGTACTTACAAAATCGAGGGTAAGACCTACCCGATGCCTTGCCACGGCTTTGCCAAGAGCTTGGCTTGGCAGGAAGTAGAACGGTCGGCCGATGCCGGTGGGGCCCGGGTGACGGTGGAGCTGCGTGATTCTGCGCTAACGCGCCCTTCCTATCCCTTTGGCTTCCGGCTGACGGCCACTTACGAGATCGCGGCGGGACACCTGACGATTGATTATCTGGTGAGCGCTGAGGCTTCGAATACTGCGGAGATGGTTTTCTCGATCGGCAATCATATCGCGTTCAACCTGCCCTTTGTGAAGGGGTCGGATCCGGCGAAGATGACTTTCGAAACTCCGAACACGGCTCAACTTTTGCGCAATGCCAAGGGCGTCTTGAGTGGCGAGCAAAAGCCCCGCACCTTCCAGCCGCCGGAGGCTCTCGGTTCGTTCGATGCCCGCGTGGCCCTCCCGCTGGCCGGATACCGTAGCCAGCCGTTCGCCCGCCTCGTCGATCCGCAAGGCGTTTCGCTTCGCCTTTCCCAACAAGCCAGTTCTACCCCGTCAGAGCCACTGGTGCGGTTCAA
>JAYVUQ010000212.1:0-5611 GCA_043787785.1 Bryobacteraceae bacterium | reverse complement strand
CCGCCTTGTGCTCCATGATTCTGACCGGCGAATTCTGCCTGTAAGTGGTTCAGACCCTGCTTGTGGAAATCGATGCCGTATCGGATTTGGTGCTTGCCTTTAGTCCAATTGAAATTCAGCACATATTGAAACTGCGGATCGTTCCGTTCGTACGGCATGAACGAATCCTGCACCCCAAGGCGTGTTGAATCCGCCGATCTGAAAGCGCGGCCACCCACCTTCAAAACGCCGTTTGCCGTTAGTGCCGGGGATCTTCAGCACGTGGAGTCCAATATTGGTGTCGAGGCCAGCCGGCTCTACCTTGGTGCCGTACTTGGTGTACCCGAAATTAGCATTCAGGATCAGGTCCGACAGAAGCACGTAAGTGGTGGCGATCGTCGTCGAATGGGTTAACCCGGTAGCGACGCCCGTATTGCCACCGCTGCCCGAAATGCCACTGCCACCCAATTCGCCCAGCACGTCGGGATTGTTCATTTGGTACTTGAGGGCGGAGTAACGCCCGTAAGCGGTCCACTTCTCGTTAATGTTGTAGTCGAATTTCGTATCCATGGTGTGACGATCGAATAAGAAACCACCCACGGCGAAGAAATTATTGTCGCGGAAGTGGGGTCGGCGATAGCGGGGATCTTGGCTTGAATCAGGTTGACGATGGGCGAAATGCGGCTCGCCGGAATGATGTTCCCCGGAAATGCCACGCGGTCAGCACCGGCATTGGCGCCGGATTGTACGCCGGTTCAACTCGAGTAGTGCTATTCGAGGTGACGGTTACCGATTGATCGGTAACCGTGCGGAAGTCCACCTTGTTGATCTTTAGTTCGTAGGTGCCCGACTGGACGGCGACGAAACTATATCCGCCCGCGTCATTTGGTAGTTGCCTGGCGTTTCACGCCAGTTTGTTTGTTGGTGGCCGTGATGGATGCCGCACCCACGGCCGCGCCGCTCTGGTCGTTCACCGTCCCCACCAGCGATCCATAAAAGACCTGCGCCTGCGCCACATTGGCGACGGCCACTACTAGGAGCGCTAGCAGCAAACTCAATGGAGAAACTCGCGGCATCTTTTTCGCCGCCGCCATAGATCGCGACTTAAAGGCCCTGCGACTTCGCCGCCCATAAGCGCAAGGCTTTTTTCGCAATCGTGCGAATCGGCCGAGTGAGCGTTTAAGCCGGGTCTAGTCTTTGCCAGGGTGGTCTCAAAAACGAGCGGGACTGCGTCATTTCAGTCAAGATGGGCCTGCGGGCCACAATCCTTTTTCCCTTCGCAATCCGATCTCACGGTAGGATCGTATACTAATTTGCGGATGCGTATTACGAATATTAAACTAGTGCTACTTGGGGGCATATGGATCATGGCGGCGGATGCGCAAGATTCGAAGCCGGAAATTCCCAAGATTCACACCAGTGTAGTGATTACGGACACCGTGGTGGAGCCCTCGGTCGACCGGCGCAACGAGGCGGTCTTCAAAGACACGCTGTTCTCGCGGGACGATCAAATCTTCCAACAGTTTGCCGCCGGGATCAGCGCCGGGCAGCACGAGGGCGGCGGGAAATCGATTGAAGTGCGCCGGTTCGGGTTCAACCTGGACCACGGCGGCGTGAACGGCGGCCTGAAGGTGCTGGTGGATAACGTCCAGCAGAACCAGTCGACGCAGGGGCACGGACAAGGCTATTTGGGGTCCTTGAAGTCGTTGTCACCGGAACTGGTCGCCGAAGCGAACCTGATCAACGGCCCGTTTAGCGCCGAGTACGGCGACTTTAGCGGATTGGGCGTGGTGCACATTCGCCTGCGCGAGTCGTTGCCCGATCAATGGACAGCGCGTCTCCAAGGGGGCTCCTTCGACACCCAGCGCGGGTTCTTGGCGTTCAGCCCCGACCTGAAAAAGGGGGATGCCTTTTTCGCTTACGAAGGCTCGCATTCCGACGGACCCTTCGTGAAGCCCCTGAACTACCGCCGGGACAACCTCACCGGCAACTGGACCCGCCGTTTGTCACCCTTGCGAAGTTATAGCGTGAAATTGAATGCGGCACGAAACGGGTTTGATTCATCAGGCCAGATTCCTTTGAGTGAGGTAACGTCGGGACGGCTGAATACTTTCGGCTTCCTGGACGCGGGCGACGGCGGGGGCGTCCGAAACGGCATATTGAGCGGCTATTACCGCGAGGAGACCAAGAGCGGGGCGGTGTGGAAAGTAGATGGCTTTGTCAGCCGGTCTCTCTTCGATTTGTATTCGAACTTTACTTACTATCTAAATAGCCCTGACGGCGATGGCATTCAACAGCACGATTCGCGATTGCAGGAGGGCGGAAATGCCCAATATCTGCGGCCCTATGAGATTAACGGTGTGCATGGATTACTGACGGCGGGGGGCAATGTTCATGCGAGCCAGATCAACGTCGGTCTGTATCCACGAGTAGGCCGGACGCCGTTGGGGGTCACGACGCGCGCGAATGCCCAAGTGACAAACGGAGCCGGGTACTTGCAGAACGCGATGACCTTTTGGCGTGGGAAGTTACAAGTGTCGGGCGGGCTGCGATATGACTTATTCCACTTCGATGTGCGTGATCGCGTCAGTCCGGAGAATAGCGGCTCCGATGTCGCGGGACGTTGGCAGCCCAAAGTCAATGTGGCGTTGACGCCCTGGCAACGCTCTTCCTTCACGTTGCATTACAACTATGGACGGGGAATTTCTTCGCTCGATGCCCGCAGTATCATCCAACAGCCAGGCGGGCAGCGCGTGGCGAATACAGACTTCTCGCAGGCGGGAGTGGCCCAGCGTTGGGGACGCCTGTCCGTGTCGGGCGACTTGTTCCTGATCGATCGCTCCCACGAGCTAGTTTATGTGGCCGACGATGGGTCGCTCGAGTTTCTGGGGCCCAGCCGTTCTTATGGCTTTGAAACGAAAACGTCGGTACAAGTTACGCGCTTTTTGACGCTGCACGGGGGCATCACGAAGGTGCTAAACGCGTTTTATCGCGGGACGAGCCCGAGGGAGTATATCGATCGCGCCCCGCACTTTGTCATGGATGCGGGGTTAACGCTAGCGCGCTGGCGCGGCTGGAGCGGGTCGGCCCGGATGCGGGCCATTAGTCATTACCGCTTGAATGGCGACGGGGCCGATTTTGCCGTGGCCTCGGGGAACACGGTGGTCGATGTCAGTGTGGTCCGGCAGATCCGCAAGGGCCTGGAGTTCAACTTTGCGATTGATAATGTGGCCAACCGCTTGTACTACGAAACACAAAACTACATCGAGTCGCGGCCCGTGGCCGGCTTGGCGTCGAGGTGGGGGATCCATGCGACCCCCGGCTATCCGCTGACCGTGACGGCGGGGCTGACTTTGCGTTTCCGTGGAAAGTGACGTTGAAGCAAGCATCTGCTTGACGACCTTGCCTTCGACGTCAGTCAACCGGAAATCGATGTGCCGGTGGGGGAGGCAGGTGTGGCCGAAGCCGATGGTCTGGAGCATCGAGATCGGGGTCAGAGACCCTCTCACCCGGAAGTATTTCGGAGGACTGTCTCGAGTACGCCCATGTCACCGCGAGGGCAACCGAGACCGGCCATTAATACTTTCATCTTTGGCTTTGTCCGTATCAAAAAGCTGCTCGTCACCGCCCTTGATGCCAAGCAGGAGCTCGTCCACCGTCAATGGGGAGATCACGTAGACATGCCTTGCCGACAGGTACTTACGCACTCTCTCGTAGCGATTGCGGAAAGGCGGTGAAGCCAGCGTTTCGAGTATGTTGGTGATCGAAAAAGAGCCGTGGATTCTTCACGGAGTCGTTCCTTCAATCGGCAGGACCGTGTGTGACTCCGCAATGTGAGCCCCCTCCTCGTCCTCCGCAGCGGTCTCGCACGAGCGCAAGCGCAAGGACAGACGCTAGGCCGTCCTCGTGCGATTGTTGATCGGGACAAGCTGACGAAGGTGCGTTCGGACGGAATGAGCTTGCGTGAGATTGCTCAGGCCACTGGGAAGAGCGCCATGACCATTCAGCGAATTTTGAAGATCGGGGAAGCGGCGTGAAGGGCGACGTCGTTGACGCTTACGAAGGATTGCACTTGTTCAATGACGCCATGTAAAAGACGAACGGGGGCATCCCCGAGACGAACGGGGGGGATCCCCGAGCACCCGTGGTGTTTCCGCTAAACCATATGGAGTCAAGCGATTAGATGGCTTGAAAAGTACCCGAGCCGCCATCTCCTGGCACCGGGTCATGCCTGGCACCCACCGAGTCATGAGGTCACCACGAGGGGTTTTCACAGGGGAAGTTAAGGTTTTTTAGGTTGGTCGGACTAGGGCTTAAGAATGGTCAAATAAACGCCCACCTGGTATATACTGAGGCGAGAAGCCGGCGGCACATACCTTGTGCCGACATTCCAAAATTAAACCTGCCGGTTGAGGAGTCCACACATGATTTTCCTGAATCAACACCGCTCGATGGTTTTCGCTGCCTCCCTGCTCGCACTGGGCGTGCTGGTGAATGTCGCATCGGCAACACACTCTTGGGGCGGTTACCACTGGGCGCGGACCACGCCACAGTTCACCCTGAAGCTCGGAAACAACCTTTCGTCGAGCGACTGGCAGTTGAAGCTTAGCCAAGCTTCCTCGGATTGGAATAGTCCGGCGACTTTTGGGGCAAGCACCACGCCGCTGCTAACCGCCGTGGTGGCTGGCCAAGCCAATAAACGGTGCTCCATGGTTTCCGGCACCACCCAAGTATGCAACTCCACTTACGGCACCAATGGCTGGCTCGGCCTGGCCTCGATCTCTATCTCGGGAGGCGTTCACATCACTCAGGGTTCGGCCAAGATGAACGACACCTATTTCAACACCAGCACTTACAATAACCCCAATGAAAAGCAGCATGTGATGTGCCAGGAGATAGCCCATACCTTCGGGCTCGACCACCAATCGACCGATGGCAGTTCGCAGAACACCTGCATGGATTATTTCTCAAACACTGGCATCAACGCCACAAGCGCGGTCAGCACGAGACCCAATGCCCATGACTTCGAAGAATTGAACATCGTCTACGCACACCTCGACAGCACAACCACCGTGTCCTCACCGTCGCTTACGAAGCCTTCGACCGCTGCAGAGGAGGGCTCTGATGATCCTAATAGCTGGGGCAGGTTGGTTAGCCAGTCGAATAATGGACGCAGCTCGACGTACGAAGCGTTCAACAGGGACGGTTCGAAGACGGTTACCCACGTGTATTGGACGTCCGAAGCGGCTTCCAGGTGCTCGTCCTGCGATCATCGCTATGACGGTGGTCACTAAGCGGTCTTTCGCCAGATCGTCTTCCAGGACCTAGGTGCGTCCGATGCGAATATGACCCGCGATTTTCGTCGATCAGGCAAGGGCGGGTTCAGCAAAAAGGGCAGATACCGCCTCTATGGGGAAGTCGGGGTGTAAACTCCGGTGTGAACGATGCTTGCCGCAGGTGAGGGATGCGGCAGACGCACAGCAAGCGCCAGCAGTTTCCCGTTCATGGAGAGCAGGACCTGGGCATCACCAAGCGATTCGACCGCCGAGTGAAAGTCCTTCGGCGAAGTGGCTAACTGCTTCTGCAGGGAGGACGGGGATTGGGCGGTGTCGCAGAGACGATAGAGGGAAGA
>JAYVUQ010000211.1:0-3457 GCA_043787785.1 Bryobacteraceae bacterium | reverse complement strand
GTATGAAATGGCTATTGCTCCTCGCCTCGGTAACCTTGTCGTTGTTTGCCCAAACGGATTCCGCATCTCTGCGGGTGTTAATCGAAGACTCTTCGCAAGCCTCGGTCGCCGGGGCGAGGGTAAACCTATTGAATCGCAATACGGGGGCGCTGATGAGCGTCACCACTTCGGCGGATGGGTACGCCTCGTTCAGCCCAATCGTTCGCGGCTTGTACGAAGTGGACGTGACGCAGGCGGGCTTCAAGTCGGTAAAGCTGAATGACTTGCAGATCAACGTCGACGAGCGCCGCTTGCTGCGCATTAAACTCGAGGTATCGAGCATCGCCGAGACCGTGGAAGTGTCGGCGGCGGTGGCATCGATCCAGACGGAGCAGGGCGCTTTGGGGCAAGTGATCACTGGACGCACGGCGGTGGAACTGCCCCTGGCTGGAAGGCGTTACACGGAACTGGCCTTGCTGTCGCCCGGGGTGGCGGCCAGCACGCTGAACCCGACGACGCGGGGGCCCGGCTGGTTTGTCGCGAATGGCAATTACCATACTCAAAACAATTTTTTACTCGACGGCATCGATAACAACCAGGGCACCCAAAACGCCCAGAGTTTGAGCGCGCAGGTGGTGCAACCGAACCCGGATGCGATCGCCGAATTTAAGGTGCAGACAAACTCCTTCTCCGCTGAATTTGGCCGCAGCGCCGGCGCGGTGATCAACGTTTCGATCAAGGGTGGCACCAATGCCTTGCACGGCACGGGTTATTACTTCAATCGCGACTCGGCCCTAGCCGCGGCGGGGTGGACGAATAACAACCAGAACCTGCCCAAGAGTAACTTGAAGTGGCAGCAATATGGCGGCACCGTCGGTGGCCCGATCCAGAAAGACAAGCTCTTCTACTTTGGCGCTTACGAAGGCTTCCGCCAGAACTTCGCCGATAGCTTCCTGGTCACTGTGCCCACCGCGGCCCAGAAGCGCGGCGAATTCGGCGAGTTGAACATTGTCGATCCCGCGACCAACGCACCCTTCGCGAACAACGTCATCCCAGCTTCGCGCTTCGATGCGCTGGGTAAGAAGGTGTTGGACCTCTATCCCGAAAATAACTTACCGGGCAATTTCCAAAACGGCCGCCCTGCGAATAACTTCAGCGCCTTGCGTGACGGCACGGAGAATACGCATAAGTTCGACACTCGCGCCGACTATGCGCTGAACAGTAAGAATCAGCTGATGGGCCGGTTTAGCTATCTGCGGCAGAAGTTCTTCCGGGTGCAGTTGTTCCCGGGCATCGCCGATGGTGAGGGTAATCAAGGTGGGCAATTCAACGAAAACCGGAGCTTGGCCATGGCCTGGACGAGCACGATCTCTCCCCGCGTGGTGAACACCCTGCGGTACGGTAATAATGATACTTACGCCGAGTTTACGCACGCCACGGTTAACGGGCCGAAAGCCGATACCTTCGGATTTCGGGGCTTCCCGCCCGAGATGTTACAAGTGGGCGGTTTGCCGCTGATCGCGCCAACCAACTACCGGCAAATTGGCACGCGTAACTTCCGTCCCCAGTATCAGACGCCGAAGTTGAACCAGATCGTGGACGCGTTGTCCATTCAAGCGGGCAATCACTTTCTGCGCACGGGTTTTGAAATGCGCCTGAAAAGCAACACCTTCGTCGATGTGACGCGCCGCAGCCCGGCTTACTCCTTCCAGGGTCGATTCACGAACGACGGCATTGGCGACTTACTGTTGGGTTTCCCGGAAGCGGTGCAGCTGAATACCGTACCGGCCGTGCAGCAGTTACAGCAGGCCTTCAGCGGCTTCTTACAGGACGACTGGAAAGTAAGCCGCACGCTGACCTTGAATCTGGGTATGCGTTATGAATACACGACCCCCTTTTACGGCAACGGCAAGAACAAGAACATTAACTTCGACCCCGCCACAGGCGGCCTGATTCTTTCGAGCGCCAAAGACAAATACCTCACCACGCCGGACCGCAATAACTTTGGCCCGCGGCTCGGATTCGCCTGGCAGGCGCGGCCGGACCGTTTGGTGATCCGCGGCGGCTACGGCATCTTCTACAACACCGAGGACATCTACGGCTCCGAAGCAAGCCTCGCCCTGAACCCGCCGCAGCTCATCCAGCCCACCTTGCTGCGCGTGGGCACCGGCCCGGCGCCAGTGCAACTGAGCGATCCGCTGCCGGCCAATGTGCTTTCAAACTACGACAGCCGCAATGTGGGCCTGCGCACGCGCGAGAAGGATCAGCGCTCGGGACGGATTCAACAATTCAACCTGGCCGTCCAATACCGGGTGAACAAAGCGAGCACCCTTGAGGTAGCCTACGCCGGCAACCGCGGCACGAACCTCTTCGGTCTCTACGAGCGCAACCAGACCACCTTCGGCGTCGACGGCTCCGTGCCGGCCAACCGGCCCTTTCCGCAATGGCAGGGCATCCAGACCGGCGCCAGCCGCGCCAAGAGCTGGTACAACTCCTTACAAACCAAGTTCGAACACAACTTCAACGGCGGCCTGTATGCCTTGGCCAGTTTCACCTGGGCCAGCGCGATTGACCAGGCCGGGACGTGGGACGCGGGCGCTTCGCCGCAGTTCCTGGATCGCTTCGACCAGGAAAACGGCCGCATGACCCAAACGCCCAAATTGCAGTACACGACGGCGGTCACCTACGAACTACCCTTCGGCCGTGGCCGCAAGATGGGCAGTAACTGGAATCGGGTGACAGACGCCGTGCTGGGCGGCTGGCGCACGGCGTTCATCGTCAACTGGCGGACGGGCCTGCCGATCAATGTCGGTTTGAACGCCAACGGCATCGATCCGCGCACGGGCCAAGCTTACCGCTTCTTCGGCCGCAACGGCGGCGGCTTGCGGCCCAACCGGGTGGGCGAAGCCAATAGCGGCATTGACCCCAAGACGGACCGCTTCAAGTTTCTCGATCCGGCGGCTTATGCCATCCAGGCGCTCAACACGCCCGGCAACGCGGCTCGTAATACCGCTTATGGGCCAAAGTTCTTCAACACGGACTTCAACTTATCGAAGGGCTTCAGGATCACCGAGCGCCAATCGGTGGACATTCGCTGGGAAGCCTTTAACCTGTTCAACACGGTGAATTTCCAAAACCCGCAGACCACGGTCGGAACCACGAATTTCGGTTGGATCACCGCGGCCCGTGACCCCCGGATTATGCAATTGGCGGTGCGGTACCGATTCTAGCGCCGTCCGGTTTAGGGAACTGATCGCAGTGTTTAACCCTCCCGCAGCGCGGTAGCCGGGTTAATGTGCAAGGCGCGCCACAGTGGCCACGCGCACGCCGACAGGGCGACGCTCAGCAGCAATAAGCCTGGCAACGAGAAGCTTGCCAAGTCATGCGTGCGGACGCCGTAGAGGAGTGAAGCGATCGCGCGGGCCAGTAGTCAGGCGACGCCGAGTCCGCTGGCGATGCCGGCCAGGGTGGCTCCCAA
>JAYVUQ010000210.1:0-6393 GCA_043787785.1 Bryobacteraceae bacterium | reverse complement strand
CCCATGGGCTGGGAGTGCCGCGTCCCGATGCGTTTCCTCGTCCTGCTGGCTTTCTGCATCGTGGGCTCCGGGTTAAAGATCAAGCTGCCAGGCATCATGGGCAGCCTCTCGGTGAGCTATATTTTTGTGCTGATTGGCGTCCTCGAGCTCAGTCTTGGTGAAACGCTGGTGATGGGTGTTTTGGGAGCCGTGGCGGGCAGCCTGTGGAACGCCAAGTTCCGGCCGCAGGCGATTCAGGTTTGCTTCAATGTCGGTTCACTGATGGTATCGGCGGCTGGTGCATGGTGGGTCTACCGGGGCGTAGCGGAGATGGGCATTGACCATGCGGCGGCGCAGTTAGCCGCGGCGACAGTGGTCTACTACGCGCTGAACACCTTCTCCGTCGCCATCGTCGTGGCGCTCACCGAGGATAAGCCGATGGTGGCGGTATGGCGCGAGAACTACACCTGGGCCTTCCCGAACTACATTCTGGGCGCGAGCGTGGCGGGCTTGAGCGCCTATTTGAGCCGCCAGCATGGCTGGCAGATCTCGGTGCTGGTGATGCCCGTGATCTACGCTCTCTACCACTCGTTCCATCTCTACCTGGGCCGGCTTGAGAACGAGAAGACGCACGCCGAAGAGATGTCCGCACTGCACCTGCGGACGATTGAGGCGCTGGCCTTGGCGATTGAAGCCAAGGATGATTGCACCAGCGAGCACCTGTGCCGGGTACAGGTTTACGCGCTTGAAATCGGGCGTGAGTTGGGTCTGAACGAAGCGCAGCTCAAGGCACTGCAAGCCGCGGCCATCCTACACGACATCGGTAAACTGGCCGTGCCGGACTACATCATCTCGAAACCCGGCAGGCTGACGGCCGATGAGTTCGAGAAGATGAAGATCCATCCGGTGGTGGGCGCGGAGATTCTGGAGCGGGTGCAGTTTCCGTACCCGGTGGCGCCAATTGTGAGGTCGCACCATGAGAAATGGGATGGATCGGGCTATCCATCGGGGTTGCGGGGCGAGCAGATTCCGATCGGCGCCCGCATTTTATCCACTGTAGATTGCCTGGACGCGCTGGCCTCTGACCGGCAGTACCGGCGAGCCATGTCGCTGGGCGAAGCGCTGGAGATCGTGATCGGCGAGTCCAGCAAGGCGTTTGACCCTGCCGTCGTGGAGGTCCTCGTGCGGCGCGCGGCGGGGCTGGAAGTGAAAGCGAAGGCGGCGGCGGCCAAGGCGGTGAAACTCGACTTCCGCATGAAGATCGAGCGGGGCGATGCGCCGGCGGCGGGCTTTGAGCAAAGTGAGCCCCAGGCGGCAGCCAATGGGGGCGACACACCGTCCTTTGTCGCTCGCATCGCGCGCGCGCGGCATGAGGTGTCGGCGGTATACGAATTAACCCACGACTTAGGGGCTTCGTTGAGCTTGGAAGAGACGCTCTCCGTCCTGGGGATGAGGCTCAAGATGGTGATTCCGCACGATTGCATCGCGATCTACCTGTGCCGCAACGATACACTCTATCCGGCCTTCGTGAGCGGCGAGAATGCGTCGTTGTTCTCCTCGCTCGAGATTCCGTTGGGGCAAGGCCTGTCGGGTTGGGTGCTCGAAAATCATCGACCGGTGATCAATGGCAATCCGTCGGTGGAGCCGGGCTATTTGAACGATCCGACGAAGTTCAGCAACCTGCGTTCCGCGTTGGCCATTCCGCTTACGCGGGGCGACCACTTGCCGGCGGTGTTGACGCTCTATCATTCCGACCAGAACGCCTTCCACAAAGACCATTTGCGCATCCTGCAGGGGATTCAGGGCAAGCTGTCGCTGGCGCTGGCGAATGCGCTCAGATATCGCCAGGCAACAGCAGGGGTCAGCGTGGATGAGCTTACCGGGGCCCTCAATGCGCGCGCGCTGTTCTTCTACCTGGATGCCGAACTGGGCCGGGCTAAGCGGAGTGAGGAGCCACTCACTTTATTCGTTTGCGATTTGAATGGCTTTAAGTCACTGAACGACCAATATGGGCATAACCATGGCGATCGTTTGCTGCGACGGGTGGCCAGCCAATTGAAAGAGATCGTGCGCGGTTATGACGGCGTGGGCCGCCTGGGTGGCGACGAGTTCGTCGTGGTGATGCCCGGGTTAGAACCAGGGCTGGTGGCCGCCAAGATCACCGAAATTGAAGGGGCCGTCGTGTCCGCGGCCGAAGCCGAAGGCCTGCCGGGACAACTGAACTGTTGCACCGGGTACGCATCTTATCCCCATGACGGCGTCGACGCCGAGGACCTGTTGGCAGCTGCGGACCAGCGCCTCTATACGGCCAAGTGTGCGCGCGGCGAAGTGACGAAAGGATTGGCAGCACTGGACGGCGCGATAGCTCATGGCAGCCAAGCGTCCACTGTTTGGCGAGGCGGTGGTTAGGGCATTTATCGACCGCCATCCAGCGATCCCGGCTCACAGCCGCCGGGAGGCGTCGAAGGGGCTAGCTACGGAACGTTAAGGCGGATCCGGAGCGCTTCACGGGGTGCCAGTTTTTTGGACTCGCTTTCGTCGGCTGCAGCGAAGCGGGAGCGGCCGAGTGGCACGTCCGGGGTGACGATGAATTCCTGCTGGCCGGTGGTGAGCGTGATGGGCTCACTGCGGTACCAGTTGCCGTCCCGGTTCAGGGCGAGAGCCTTTCCGTTACCTTGCGTCACTAGCGGCATGGTCTCTTCGTAAGGAACGCGGAGCACCACCATATCGCCAGCCTGGAAGTGCGCGTCCGTGGGTGCGGGCAGATACTGTCCATTCTCCAAACGAAGCCATTGGTAGACCGGACGGGCCGCGCTGGCGAGGGTTCCTTGCCGGGCTTCCTGACGGGCGGGAGCAGCGGCTTCGGCGGCGGGCACCGGGGCTGGGTTAGCTGATTTTTCGGCGACCTTCTTTTCGGTGCCTTTTTTTCCGGTCGGAGCGGCTTGGTCTAGCTCCTTCTTCACGGCACTGTCGATGATCGCTGACGGCACTGGTGGACCGGGCACTGGAGCAGCGCTCTCAACGCGACGGGTGATGGGCTGAACCTGGTTCGCAGCTCGTTTTTCGGGCTCCGGGGATGCGGGCACTGGCTCGGCCGCGGGAACCGACGGCCGCTGCATGGCCACTTCCACCAGCGCCGGTTGGGTTCGCCACCAGACGATGCCCGTTATGACCAGCGCCACCATGACGGCGGCGAAGGGAAGCCAGAAACGGCTCTTGGGTGGCGCGGCCTGAGGTGCAACCGGCACGGACCGAGCCCGGCCAGCGCTCATCAGGCGCGGAGCGGGGACCAATTCGGGGGTTAGGTTACCGGACTGTTCGGCGGGCGGCAGGCGGTCGAGTTCGGCCAGCAAGTAGCCGCGCGCTTCAGGGTCGTCCAGTAAGTCCTTGAGCGATTGCTCTTCGGCCAAGGCGTCGAAAAGGGCCTGGTCGTCCAGAGCGGCGGCGAAGAGCCGTTCGCGCTCGGCGTCGGTGAGGGTGCCGGTGGCGTAGCCGGTCAACAGATAGCGAAGTTCGGGATTCACGAGGGCCTCCCTTGCATGAGGTCGCGCAGTTGTTGGCGGCAGCGGTGGTCCCAGGTGTAGATGGTGTTGATAGAGTCGGCGGCAAAGTGGCTTTGAATTTCGGCGAAGTTACGCCCTTCGAGCTTCAGGCGCATCAACTCCCGGCAGCGGTCTCCCAAGGCGGCCAAAGCGGTGGCGAGTTGGGCCAACTGTTCGCGGCGTTCGGCTTGGAGATCGGGTCCAGGCGTGGGATCGAGGACGGGCCAATCGTCCACCGAAACCGACGTGCTCTCGCCGCGGCGGTGCGATTTGCGGAGCAAGGCCGTCATTTTGAAGCGCATGATTTGCAGGCTGAGCGGTAGGAGGTCCTCAAGGCGATCCAGGTGCGGATATTTTTCTTCGAGCACAATCAGCACCTCCTGAGCTAAGTCTTCGGCGCGGTCGGCCGCAATACGGGATGCCGCGAAACGGAAGATCCTTTCACGCAGGCGGACGAGTTGTTCGGTGCGCGTCATGATTCTGGTTGGCGTTTGGCCCGAATTTCGGCGAGTCGCTCCCGGATGCGGGCTTCGAGGCCGCGGTTCGTGGGGGTGTAGAACTGGTGCCCGGCCAGCGCATCGGGCAGGCAAGCCATGGTGTTGAGGGCATCTTCGCTCGCATGTGCATGTTGGTAGCCTTCGCCATAGCCCCACTGCTTCATTGCTTTGGTGGACGCGTTGCGGAGTTGCATGGGTACAGGCTCGTCGGGAGCGCTCAGAACCATCTGTCGGGCGGCATTGAGGGCCTGATAGGCGGCGTCGGACTTGGCGGCGAGCGAGAGATAGAGCGTGGCTTGGGCCAGGGCCTGATCACCTTCGGGGACGCCCAAAAAGTGAACGGTCTGTTGGCAGGCAATGGCCTGCTCGAGGGCGCGCGGATCGGCCAAGCCAATGTCCTCGACGGCCATGCGGACCAAGCGGCGGGCGATATAGAGACGGTCCTCGCCGCCTTCCAGCATCCGGGCCAACCAGTAGATAGCGGCGTCGACATCTGATGACCGCACTGATTTGTGCAGGGCCGACATCAGGTTGAAGTGCTGCTCGCCGCCTTTGTCATACAAGGTGAGCTTGCGGCCGAGCAACTCTTCGATTGCGCCTGGAGCGACCTCGCCGTCCTGGGCCGTGGCGGCGGCTAGCTCGAGTAAGTTGTAAGCGGCGCGGGCATCGCCGTTTGAATAAATGGCAATTTGTTCGAGTAAGTCAGCGGAGATCCGGGTATCGAGTAAGTCCGCACCGCGTTTCAGGAGGCCTGTGATTTGGGCCGTCGTGAGCGCTTGCAAGGCGAAGACCTTGGAGCGCGAGAGCAGCGCGGAGTTCACTTCGAACGAGGGATTTTCGGTGGTAGCGCCGATGAGGATAATGTCGCCGCGCTCGACGTACGGCAGGAAGGCATCCTGCTGCGCTTTGTTGAAGCGGTGTATTTCGTCAACGAAAAGCACCGTGCGGCGTCCGTATTGGCGGCTCTTCTCCGCCGCGATCATGACTTCTTTGATTTCCTTCATGCCGCTCAAGACGGCGCTAAGCGACACAAAGTCAGCTTGGGTGCGCAGGGCGATCAGGTTGGCCAAAGTCGTTTTGCCCACGCCGGGCGGGCCCCATAGGATCAACGAACTGAGTTGGTCGCGCTCAATCTGGCGGCGCAGGGGTTTGCCCTCGCCTAAGATGTGTTGCTGCCCGACATACTCGCCTAGCGTACGCGGGCGCAGACGTTCCGCGAGGGGGCGCTTGGTGTCGGGCTCGGGAGTGAGTGGATGAAACAGGCTCACGCGCCGGCGCTCCGTTGGCGACGGGCCTCGTAGAGTAAGATACTGGCGGCGATGGCCGCGTTCAGACTTTCGACGCCGGTGGTGGGGATGACTAAGTCGATGGCTGAGTCGCGCAGGCGTTGACTCACTCCGCGGCCTTCACTGCCAATAATTAAAGCTGTTTTCGCGCTGAGGTCAGCCTGATAGATCGACTTACCGCCTTGGGGCACGGTAGCGTAGCAATCCACTTTGCGTTGGGCGAGCGCGGCACAGGCCATCTCCATTTCGACACCCTGTACGCAGGGCAGACGAAAGAGCGAGCCGGCGGCGGCGCGCAGGCACTTGGGGTTATGTAAGTTCACTGTACCTTTGAGAGCAAGGACGCCGGTGGCACCGAAGGCTTCGGCCGAGCGCACGATGGTGCCGGCATTGCCGGGGTCCTGCAGGCCGTCGAGCACGATGACGAGCGCGGTGCCACGAAAGAGTTGGTCGAGCGTCCAGGTGGGCGGGCGAACGAGGCTGATGACGCCTTGGCTATTTTCAGTGGAAGCGAGTTCGTCGAAATCACGGTCAGGCAGGCGATAGATCTGCACGCTGTTCAGGCCCTTAACGCGGCTCTCAACGGTGGAGCGAACAGACTCGGAAACGACAATCGCGGCGATCTCGAGTTCGGCGCGCAAGGCTTCCTCCAGCAAATGGAAGCTTTCGGCGACGGCGAAGCCCTCGTCGGTGAGGGCGCCTTTTTGGACGCCTTTGCGAATCGTTTTCAGCAGCGGGTGGCGCAGTCCGATGGGCAAGGCGCGTTGGGGATGGGGTCCCGTCATAGGCGAATCCCCACGTTAGCATTACGATAAGACGGATGGCTATTCATACACTGGCGGGCCAACGCGCCCCGGCTTCGCTCTTGATCGATGTGGCGCAGTTGGAGAAGGATTACTACGGGCTGAGCCCAGAGGTGCCGAATGTCAGCTTTGGCACCAGCGGGCACCGGGGTACGCCTTCGCAAGCGACCTTTAACGAGGCGCATATCCTGGCGATTACGCAGGCCATCTGCGAGTATCGCGCCGGCCAGGGCATCGATGGGCCCCTATTTTTGGGCAAGGATACGCATGCCGCCTCGCGTTGGGC
>JAYVUQ010000209.1:0-5375 GCA_043787785.1 Bryobacteraceae bacterium | reverse complement strand
AGCGGAACAACACTCACGTTCGTCAGTGCGCATGGATTGGCGGTCGGTCAGGCGGTAGCTTATGGGTCCGAGATTCGCTTCGTAGCTTCGATCCCCAACGCACAGACCGTCGTGGTGAATGTTCCATTTGCGATCGCACCGAGTGCAGGATCAGTGTTCGGGTCGACGGCATCATACTCCCCGGCTACCTCGATCCCAAGTTTCAATGTTTTCGACTATTGGTCACCCACCTCTGCGGTTCATCGAATTCTGGCCGGGTCGGCGGTGGATCGAATGAGCGTGAAAATCAACGGTGACTTTCACGAATTTGAATTCCGCGGGCCAGCAAAAGATCTCATTGACAGTGTCAGTTTCATGCCTGGCGAGGGCTTGCTTAGTTCGTTCCCGTCAGAGCCCAACATCGGCGATTTCGAGTCCAATATTGTTCCAGGTCACTTGGGTGAAGTATGGCTGGGCGCGAGCCCAGAGCGCTTTTACTCAATTACGGAGGCGGAACTTACGATCGACAACAACATCGACGTCAGAGATCGCGAGTTTGGATCATCCTTACCCCGTTGCCTATCCGCTGGGTTACGAGACGTTCGCTTGAACTTTGCCCTCCACGAGCAAGATGACGTAGCGACAAAGGCCCTGTACCAGGCAGCGCGGCAACGTTCGCCGATCAGCATCATGCTTCAACTCGGGCAACAGCCGGGACAACTATTCGGGATCTATTTGAAGAGTATCGTGCCGGAGGTTCCGGAATTCGACGACGGAGAAACCCGATTGCAATGGCGATTCTCTGCCTCCCGGGCTCACGGGACGGTGGACGACGAAGTCTTTTTGGCCTTTGCGTAGGGCAGGACAATTACTATGCAATACGAACCAACGATAGAAATGCAATCCGCATGGGCGCCCGGTGTGCGCTTTCGTGTCGAACGAATGTCGTTCGGACGACGACTGGAGCTGACTAAACAGGTTCGCTCGCTGTTGAGTCGCCTCGAATTTCACGCTGGCGGAGATAGTGCGCTGGATAAGGTTGAAGCGGCGACACTCTCGATGGAAATCGATCGGCTGTACTGGAACTGGGGCTTACTTAGCATCGAGGGACTGTCCATTGGCAGTAGCCCGGCGACAAAGGTGAGCCTTCTGGAGTGCGGGCCTGAACCTCTGGTGCATGAGATCCTTGCCAGGATCAAGTCGGAATGCGGGCTTACCGAGGAAGAGCGAAAAAACTAACCGTCGCCTTTCACTTTCAGATGTCGGATCCAGCCGCTTGGAAGTGCGACGTGTGCCGCAATCAGCGGCTGGACAAAGTACGACGCTGCGCGTTTTTACCCGTAGAGTCACTGGGCCCTGTGCGCGCCGTTTGGGCTAAAGGACGCGTATCGACTACACAGTGCCCCAAATCCGTGATTTCCGCGACATCGCTGACGCTTCTCGAAGCTTTCAGCGCGTGGCGAGTGCTTGGAACAACACAAGTGTGGCAGCTCCCGGCGAAGGTTGTGGATGCGCTTTTTGTACTACAAATTGAATGGGGGTCATTGCAATCCGATGCCGAATAGTCTTATTGATCAATTATTAAAGGTTACATCCTCGAGCTCTGGCAATCAGGCGGCAAGTTTGACTTTAGCGATCATACCGGCCAACGAAGCGTTACGTGCGCTGACCGCGCAGATCGAGAGCCTACGTGGACTCTACCAAGCCCAACCGGCTCAGACAGCGGAGAACACGATCGCGTTGCTACAGAACACAAGGTCCAGAACCACAGAAGTTACTTCGACTGCGGCCAACTTGGCGAAGTCTGCCAGCAGTGGGCTGGGCGCTGGTCTTACGTTGTTGCCATTGATTTCAGGAATTGCGAGGCTCTTTGGTTTTGGGGCAAAGAACGAGGCTCTGTCGCCATTGCAGTCTTTTGCCCTACCGAGCGTCATCGACCTTGATGGCGGAATCAACCAAGCAGGTAGCTCACCACTATCCGGCATTTCGTATGGCCCAAATGGGCTGCCACGATCAGTTAGTGCTGCGCCGAGGAGCGCGAATACAAGTATCAATGTGAGCGTTCAGACTATCGATGCGCGCTCGTTTCTTGACCACAGCGACGACATAGCCCGCGCCGTGCGCGAGGCGATGCTCAATTCGCACCCGCTGAACGATGTCATTTCGGAGGTCTAAGTTATGCCAGATTTTCCCCTGCTTCGCACGAACGCGGTCGCGCAGTATCCGGCGCGACGTGAACTGTCATTCGTCACCCAGGTCTTACAATTCCTCGACGGATCGGAACAGAGATTCCGGATGTGGCCCGGCGCGCTTCGTCAATGGAGGATCAGTCTGAGCCTGCTAACGGAGGGCGAGCTCAGCGCGTTCCGGGAGTTCTTCCGCAGTCGGGCTGGCCAGGCACAGAGCTTTCGCTTTGTGGATCCCTGGGATGGCATCGAGTATCAGAACTGCACACTTGATCACGATGATTTTGACACTATGCTGCGCGGCGAAGACCGCGGAGATCTGAATCTCGTCGTGAGGGAATCCAGATAAGGAGCGCTATATGCCAATGAATCGAGTCTTTCCACAGCTCTCCTCAGGAGCGCTCACGCAGTATCCGCTCCGGGTTCAAGAAGATATTCGCACGGTGATCAACCAAACGGCTGATGGGCGGCGTCTTCGCTACTCGGATCCTGGCGCGTCGACGCACACTTGGGAGGTGTCACTGTCCCGGTTGTCTGACGCAGAGTGGGCGGCGGTTGAAACCCTGTTCCGGGAGTGCGAAGGCCGGAGGCATTCTTTTCTCTTCCTCGATCCGTGGGCGAATTTGGTAACCGCCAGTGAGTCGTACAGTAACTCCGTGTGGGCGAAGGATCCAGGAATTGGCTTGAGCGAGGGTTTAATAGATCCAGAAGGTGGCACAAGGGCGACCCAGGCGACAAACGCATCAGGCACGCTTCAAGCGCTTAGGCAAAGCATTGCGATCCCGGCATCGTTTCAATACTCATTCAGTGTATTCGCCAGATCGACGGTCCCCACTCAGCTTCGCCTAATTGTATCTACCGATGGGGACTTTGCCGAGCGACTGTTTGAGTTGTCTACAGATTGGCAGCGTTACTCACTCTTCAGCGCGATGTCGGGAACGACGGAGTCGGTCGAGGTTACAATTCAGCTTTCGATGGGCGCCATGATCGAGCTATTTGGTGCACAGATGGAGGCCCAGCCAGCCCCCTCGCCCTATCAGCGCACGATCTTACGAACCGGACGATATCCAGGGGCGCGCTTTGCAGCGGATACGCTAACCCAAGTTTCGACAGACCCAGGTGAGCATTCGACCACTATCCGTATTGTAAGCCATGTGTAAAAAGATAACCGGGATTGTTTCAGCAACTAAACTTTGCCCGCTATTGATGAGAAGGAAACCGTATGCCGACCGCACTCGAATTGAAGGAATTACAGACGCCCGAGACACCGATACTCTTGTTTGAGTGCCGGATGGCGAACGGAAGTGTTGAGCGTTGGAGTACGCACATGGTAAGTGTTAGTGGTCATACTCACGAAGCACGCGTCCTGGAGCATAGTTCATTCGATATGAAGGCGGAAGAGGACGGCGTGTCGCGGGTAAGCCTTTTGATGGCGAATGCTGATAGTTACTTTTCGCAATTGGAACGTAACATAGGGATCAAGGGTGCCCGGCTCGACGTCCAGCTGATCTTTTGGAACCTCGGCTCGGCCTCAGTCGCCTCGACGCCTCTGATGCTCTTCCGCGGCATCGCTAACGCTCCGGAGGAAACGACCGAATCGACGATGCGAATCAGCTTCGTCAATCGGTTGAGCCCCCAAAGGATTCTACTCCCAAGCGTTCGTATTCAAAAACGCTGCCCTTGGCGATTTCCAGCCACGGCCGGAGAGCGAGCTCAAGCTCCGTCGGGACTAGATAACGGAAAGTACTCGCCTTTCTTTCGCTGCGGATACTCGCCGGACCAACCGGACGGCGTCGGCAACCTGAACGGAAACGCGTCCTTCACTTCGTGCGACTTCACTCGATCTGCCTGCGAAGAGAGAGGGATGTTCTCAAAGGACAGCAGCGATCGGGCCACACGACGCTTCGGGGGGATTGAGTTCGTTCCTGCCAGCATTCTAGTACGTGGTGCGGGTGAGCGAAACTCCCGCATTTCTGAGACGTTGGACAATGAAGCCCGCTACAACGACTTCGTCCCCATGATCCATGGAACCGCCTGGTATCAGCCGCCGGTCGTATTTGCCCGGAATGATGGCAACCTGACACGCCTTGAGGTACTGCTGGGTATGGGCGAAATGCAGGGAGTGCTCAAGGTGATCGTCAATGATATTGAGATTCCGCTCGGCGTGGACGGAACCAACATGACAGCAACTGGTTGGTACAACGTCGTTTCTCTCGGCAATCGCACGGGCGGTTTCAATCTGAATTTCACTGACTCTGCTGGGTCCCCCTTGGGCGACCCTTATGGCAGCATGGCTTTCGCATCGGTAGTAGTGCCTAATCGGATCGCCGACGGTAAGCGTTTACCTAATATTAAGGTGCTCGCGGATGGAATCAAGATTTCCCGGTTCGCCGACGACGGTAGTTACGTGGACGAGGCCTTCACGGCAAACCCGGCATGGATTATGTTGGATTTGCTTCGTCGCTCGGGTTGGGAGCTTGAAGAACTGGACCTAGGGAGCTTTTTCGCGGCAGCAGTGCATTGCGATTCGCCAGTGACAACTAGCGACCTGCACGGCACCGCAGTAATGGTTCGGCGCTACGAAACTAATCTGGTGCTGCGCAAAAGACGGTCGGCAGCCGAAATCTTACGCGGCCTGCGGAATGCAGCCGCGCTCTATTTGACATTCGGGCCGGAGGGAAAGCTCCAACTTAAGTTGGAGAGTAAGATCTCAATCAGCCATCCCAACAAACCCGCAGGTTCGAATGCGACAGAAACGTTGTTTGGTGGCTGGCCCGCGTACGAGTTTTCTGAGCGTTCGATATTGCGTCGCGGAAACGGAAGCCCAGCGTTCCGCCTTTCAAGCCGGAGCAACGCTGACTCTCCGAATCGCTTTACTCTTGAGTTTCAGGATGCTTTTAACGAGTATCAGCAAGATAGCCTTTCCATTGTTGATATTGAAGATGCGGAGCGAACTGGCCAGGATATCGCAGCGTCGATCAACGCGCTCGGCATCCCGCAGTTCGATCAGGCAGCAAGGATTATCAGGCTCAACCTAGACAAGTCTCTTAGGGGCAACGTATATGTTGAGTTCGAGACGAGCATTAAGGCACTCGGCCTCCGCCCCGGTGATCTGGTTACGGTGACGTACGCCAAAGAGGGCTTTGATCGGCAGTTGTTCCGGGTGCAGCGCATTCAGCCCCAGTCCAGTTTCGCGACAGCCGTCGTTAC
>JAYVUQ010000208.1:0-1860 GCA_043787785.1 Bryobacteraceae bacterium | reverse complement strand
TGGGCAATCCCGCCGAGGCCAGGTCAAGGCGCATTTCGTCCACGTGGATGGAAGACACCAACACCGTCGCCCCGCCGTCTTCCAGGCGGAACTCGACGTTCTTTTCGCGCAGCCGCGCCGCCACCTGCCCGGCGTCCTCGGCGGCCAGCCCTTTGTACAAGGGCTTAAAGTCCCGCTCCTTGTTCCAGGACGTGGCCGCTGTAATGCCTCCCGCCACGGCGATCACGGCGACGCCCAGCGAGATACGCTGACGCCACGTGAGCCGCTCAAAGAGCGCGCGAATTTGATTCAGCCATGCCAAAGGTCAGAGTGTTTCGCTCTACAGCTACAGCTGCATGCGCATCACTTCCTGATACGCCTGCACTACCTTGTTGCGCATCTGCAGGAACATCTCCATCGATAGCTCGGCGCGTTGGGCGTCCAGCGCCACCTTGTGTACTTCTTCCGACTCTCCGCTCAGAAAGCTATTCATCGAGGCTTCGGCTTGTTGCTGCTGCCCGGCCACCTGCGCCATGGCTTGCTTCAGAATGCCGCCAAAGCCGCCATCCTCCTCGGACTTTTGCGCGGGCGAATCTGGAAACTGAATGCGGTCGACAACAGACCGTATGGCATCCATAGCCGGTTACCCCCGCACCAGATCGATCGAGCGGTTGATCATGTCCTTGATGGCGGCCATGGCCGAAACATTCGCCGAGTAGTTGCGCGAGGCACCCATCAGGTCCACCATGTCCTCGGCCGGGTTCACGCGCGGAAAGGCGACGTAGCCTTTGGCGTCGGCGTCGGGATGGCCGGGCATGTAGCGGCGGTCGGGCTCGCGGGTGTCTTCGACAACTTCGGAAACAGAGACGCCCACCGTCGGCTCCTGGCTAAAAGAAGCATCCAGTTCATTCTGGAAAATTCCCGAAAAGGGAGACCGCACCGATTCACTTTGGAACACCACATCCTTGCGCCGGTAGGGGCCGCCCTCGGGCGTACGGGTGGTTTCGGCGTTGGCCAGATTCTCCACCAGCGCGGTGGCGCGCTGCCGCTGCGCCGACATCCCCGAAGCGCTCACCGATAGGGTTTCAAACAGGTTCATGACTTAGCGCCCGCCTTCCTGAATCGCCGCGCGAATCATCTTCAATTGCCCGCGCATCAGGTTACTGACAAAGTTAAAACGCATTGTGTTTTCAGCCAGTAAGCGGGCTTCGCGGTCCATATTGACGTTGTTGCCGTCGTTGCGGCCTTCGAGGCCCTCCGGCTCAATGACGTTGGGTTTCCCGCCCTCGGCCTGACTCAGGAACTCGAAGTGAAAGTCGAGGTCACGCGTCCGGTAGCCGGGGGTATTAGCGTTGGCAATGTTGCTGGCTACCAGCTTTTGGCGGCTACTCAACAGGTCCAGATAGCGTTCGAGGTTGGCTTGCACAGGGTCGAGCATCGCCCTCTGTAATGCAACTCGAGGGCCAAACGTAAATAGGCCCTTCGCGAGGCCTTTTACTGTCCGAAACTTGGCGAAGTGCCAGAATTTTGGCTCCGCCCGAGATAACCAAACAGCTGGTCCAGCGCTTTGCGCCGGTGCGACTCGGCAAAAGTCTGCTCCGTGCGGACCTCGGCCAGCGTCTTACCAAAAGGGGCATAAAAAAAGAGCGGATCATAGCCAAAGCCGCCCGCGCCCCGCCGCTCCTCAAGAATCTCGCCCTCCATCGTGCCGCGGAACTGGGCTTGCACCTGCCCCTCCATCACCAGCGCGATGACGCACACGTAACGCGCCCGGCGATCGGCCACGCCCCGCAGGTTGGCTAGCAAAAGGTCATTGTTCGCCTCATCGGCCGCATGCAAACCGGCGTAACGGGCCGAATAGATGCCGGGCGCGCCTTCGAG
>JAYVUQ010000207.1:0-8195 GCA_043787785.1 Bryobacteraceae bacterium | reverse complement strand
GGCGATGGCATAGATCCAGTTGCCATCTTTCGAGAAGAATTCGGCACCGGTGCGGCCGCCGATTTTCTTGGAAGGATTGATGTTGTAATCCCAGTCGATGCTGAACTCGACGCTTGCGCCGGAGGGAAGTTCGCGCGGGAGGTCGATACGCATCATGGTGTTTTGGATGACGTAGCGGAGGGAGTCGCCGCCGGAGTTTTTGACGGCTTTGATGCGGTAGCCGCCTTCGAAGGTGGGCAGGAACTTCATGCGCTCGAGGGAACTGAAGGGCAGGTTGTTGAGGTCGGAGGTAGTTTGGGAGGCGGCGGTGAGCGAGTCCTTGGCCCAGATGTTCTGGTCGAGTTGCAGCCAGAGATAGGTGAGGGTGTCGGGCGAGTTGTTTTTATAAGTGATGCGCTCGGAGCCGATAATGCGTTGCTTTTCGTCGTCCAACTCGACGCTGATGGCGTAATCGACCTTCTGCTGCCAATAGCGATGGCCGGGTGCGCCGGAGGCGGTGCGGTACTCGTTGGGGGTGGGGAGCAGGGTGCCGAGTTACCCGAAACGGTCGAGCGCACCGCGTTGGGTTTGGGCCATTAAACTGCAGGCAACAAGCAGAAGGGCGAAGCGAGAGGACATTTCCCTAGGGTAACGGAATGTACTGATTTGTAAAGGCGCGAGGGAGGGTCGCTGGGGCGGGGGTATACTGAGGGGAATATGGGCATCCCTATCCGGCCGGTCGGTTCGCGTTCTCCGATGTCGCCTGTTTCGCGGCCTGGTGGACCTTCGACGCCCGGCAGCCGTCCCCCGGTGGAGGCCAAACCCGGTTCGACTGCGAGCCGCAAGCAGACCTCAGCTGGACCTTCGTCGGCCCGCCCAGCGGACCGTTACTTTGAACTGAAGAGCGAAATTCACCGCAAGTTGATCGGCGTGTTGAACCTCGAAAAGGTATCGTCGCTGCCGAAGGATCGGGTGAGGGCCGAGATTGGGCGCGTGGTGGAAAAGTTGCTCGATGATGAGCGGGTGCCGATGACGGCGCAGGAAGAGAACCGGATCGTTGAGGAAGTGCTGGACGAGGTGTTGGGGCTGGGTCCGCTGGAGACTTTGCTGAAGGAGCCCTCGATCTCCGACATTCTGGTGAATGGGCCGAACAAGGTCTTTATCGAACGTGCCGGAAAGCTGACCCTGACGGGGGTGCGCTTTAAGGATAATGCGCATTTGTTGCACATTATCGAAAAGATCGTGTCGCAGGTGGGTAGGCGGGTGGACGAGGCGAATCCGATGGTGGACGCGCGGTTGCTGGATGGTTCGCGCGTGAACGCGATCATTCAGCCGCTGGCGCTCGATGGCCCGGCGCTGTCGATACGCCGCTTTGGGCGGCACGTGATCACTTCGGACGAAATGGTGGCCTACCAGACGATCATGCCCAGCATGTTGCAGTTTCTGGCGGCGTGCGTGGCGGCGAAGAGCACGATTCTGATTTCGGGCGGAACGGGGTCCGGCAAGACGACGACGCTGAATGCGCTTTCGCGGTTTATCCCGGAAGAAGAGCGGATTATCACGATTGAAGATACGGCCGAATTGCAATTACAGCAGCGGCACGTGGTGAAGTTTGAAACGCGCCCGCCGACGTTGAACAAAGAAGGCGGCGTGAACCAGCGGGTGCTGGTGCGGACCGCGCTGCGCATGCGGCCGGACCGCATTGTGATCGGCGAGTGCCGCGGCGCTGAGGCTCTGGACATGTTGCAGGCGATGAACACGGGCGTGGAAGGCTCAATGACCACCATCCACGCGAATACGCCGCGCGACGCCTTTAGCCGCTTGGAAGCGATGATGCTGATGGCGGACCTCGATATTCCGAGCAAAGTACTGCTGCAGCAATTGGCGAGCGCCATTCGGCTGGTGGTGCAGGTATCGCGCTTGTCGGATGGCTCGCGCAAGATTTTGAACATTGCGGAGGTAACGGGCGTGGAGAAGGGGCGTGTGGAGACGCAGGACATCTTCTTTTTCGAACGCACCGGCGTCCGCGATGACGGCAAGGTGCAAGGCCGTTTCCGCTGGAGCGGCGTGAAGCCGAAGATGCTGGAACGGCTGCGGATTATGGGTATTCCGTTGCCGGATGGCGTGTTCGACGAAGTGATGGACGTCAACCTGGACTAGGGCTTGGCGATGTTCGACGGCATTGTGATCCCCGGCGGCGGCTTGCTGCCGGACCATGGTCTTCCGCCTTCCCGACGCATCGTCCGCTGGCGCTTTCGGAACGCGGGCAACCTATTTGGAAGCCCACAGGGGGCTGAATGTCTGCTGGCGCGGGGCGTGCAGCAGGATTGGGTGTTGCCCGAGTCGCTTTCTAACGACACGATCGGCAATGCGTTTTTCGCGCGGTGATTGCAATACGGATCCGCGTGGGTTGCGGCGCTTGCACGTAATTACGGCAGAGTTGCATTTGCCGCGGACGCTTGCGATTTTCGATTGGGTGTTGGGGTTGGATGCGGCGGGGTATCGGCTGACTTATGAGGGCACTCTGGACTGAAGAAGAGTGGCGCGACACATACTAGAGGGAATGCACCTCGAAACTTTAGCCGTACACGCCGGACGCCGGATTGAAGCCACCGGCGACGTAACGCCAGCCATTCACCTTTCGACCACCTTTGAGCGCGATGCCGATGGGCAATATAGCCGCGGCTTCAGTTACGCGCGCGAAGGCAATCCGAATCGCGAAATGCTGGAGGAATGCGTGGCGCAACTGGAGGGCGGGCGGCAGGCGCTGGCGTTCTCCTCAGGCTTGGCGGTGGTGACGGCGGTGGTGCAGGGGCTGGAGCCAGGGGACCACATTGTGGCGCCGGACGACGTTTACTATTGCCTGCGGAAGGTGACCGGCAAACTGTTTGGTAAATGGCCGCTGGCGGTGACTTATGTCGACATGACGGACCTGGAGGCGGTGAAGGCGGCGATCCGGCCGGAGACGCGGTTGATTTGGGTGGAAACGCCGTCGAATCCTTTGCTCAAGGTGACGGACCTGACGGCGATCGCGACGATCGCGCGCGGCACGAAGGCAATGACGATTTGCGATGGCACGTTCGCCACGCCCATTTGCCAGCGACCGCTGGAGTATGGCATCGATCTGGTGACGCACTCGACGACGAAGTATCTGAACGGGCATAGCGATTGTATTGGCGGGGTGCTGATTGCGAAGCACGATAGTTATCTGTTCGAGCGCTGCCGCACGGCGCAGATCCACGGCGGGCTAGTGCCTTCAGCCTTCGATTGCTGGTTAACGTTGCGGGGCATCTCTACTTTGCCTTGGCGGATGCGGGCGCACGGCGAAAATGCACTGCGGGTGGCGCGGTTTTTGGAGGCGCACGCGGCGGTGGAACGGGTGTACTATCCGGGCCTGGAATCGCATCCACAGCATGGGGTGGCGTCGCGGCAAATGAATGGCTTTGGGGGCATGGTGTCGTTTCTGTTGAAGGGGGGAGAAGCGGTGGCGCGGGCGGTGGCGGGCCGGACGAAGGTGTTTACGCGGGCGACGAGCCTGGGCGGTCCGCATAGTTTTATTGAGCACCGGGCATCGGTGGAGGATCAACCCACGGCCACACCGCGCAACCTGCTGCGGATGTCGATTGGGCTCGAGCATCCGGAAGACCTGATTGCCGATCTCGCACAGGCGCTACCATCGAAGGGATGAGTAAAGAGACAACTTTCAACGAACCGCGCCTGGCGCTCAACCGGATCTACACGCGGGGCGGCGACACGGGCAAGACGAGCCTAGTGGGCGGCCAGCGCGTGGGTAAGGATACGCTGCGGATCGATTGTTATGGCACGGTGGATGAGTTGAACGCCTTTATCGGCATGGCGCGTCTTTCCGCCGAAGAAGCGCCGGTGGCGGCCAAGTTAGCCGTGATTCTGCACCGGGTGCAGCATGAGCTGTTTAACTTGGGATCCATTCTGGCCACCAAGCCCGAGGACGTGCATCCGAAACAGCCACGGGTGACGGGCGTGGAGGTGCATCAGCTCGAAACGGAGATCGACGAGTTTAACGAGGGGCTGCCCAATTTGCGATCGTTCGTGTTGCCGGGCGGATGCCGCTTGAATACCGAATTGCACGCCTGCCGTACGATTTGCCGGCGCGCGGAACGGATCGCGGTGGCGTTGGCACACGACGAGGAAGTGCCGGAGGAGGCGATTCAATATCTGAATCGGCTTTCGGACGCGTTGTTTGTATGGAGCCGCTGGGCGTGCGTGGTGGTGAGCGTGCCAGAAACGCTATGGGAGCCGAATCGCGCGGCGTCCGGGCAAGGCTAGCGAGTGGCGGGAACCAGACGAAGCCACGGGCCGGAAATAATTCTGACGGCGCAAATGCAACCGAAACCCGAATGTGGCGTCTCTCTAGTAGGGCTCCGTTTGCGAGCCGGGATTTGGCGCTAAACTGAAACAGAACCCAAGGGAGGTTCATCGCAAATGGCTCGTGGACGGCGTTCTTACTTCTTCGTTCCTTTGATCATTATCCTGTCGGCCCTGCTGGGCGGGTTTTTCGCACCCGGCCCGGACGAGGTGAGCGCGGCCACTACCGAGGATGACCTGCGCGACTCGCAGAAGCTCTTTACCCGGGTTTTCTCCCTGGTGGAAGACAACTATGCCGACCGCGTGACGCCGGACAAAGCCATCTACAAAGGCGCGATTCCGGGCATGCTGCGCACGCTCGATCCGCATAGCAACTTTTTCGACCCGAAGGATTATAAGCAGATCCGCGAAGATCAGCGGGGGCGCTACTACGGCGTCGGCATGTCGGTGGGCCCGAAGAACAACAATACGATGGTGATCGCGCCGTTTACGGGCAGCCCGGCTTATAAGGCCGGCATCCGCCCCGGCGACATGATCATGGAAGTGAATGATAAGAAGACCGATGGCTTGACGACCAGCGAAGTGGCCGATTTGCTGAAGGGTCCGCGAGGCACCAAGGTACAGATCTCCATCGCGCGCGAAGGCCAGGACAAGCAGATGATCTTTAACATCATTCGCGACGAGATTCCGCGCAAGAGCGTGCAGGACGCCTTCTGGCTCAAGCCCGGCGTCATGTACCTGGACGTGGAGAGCTTTAACGAGAACACGGGCCGGGAAGTGGAAGACAATTTCAAGCGCTTGGGCGAAAAGAACGTCAAGGGACTCATCCTCGATTTGCGCGACAATCCCGGCGGCCTGCTGACGGAAGGCGTCGCCGTGGCGGACCGCTTCTTGCAGAAGGGCCAGAAGGTGGTGTCGCATCGCGGCCGGTCCTCACCCGAAAAACGCTATATGGCCCAGAACGGCAACCATGGCTTCGATTACCCCATCGTGATCCTGGTGAACCGCTATTCCGCCTCGGCCGCCGAGATTGTGTCCGGCGCCTTGCAGGACCATGACCGGGCGTGGGTGCTGGGCGACAATACCTTCGGCAAGGGGTTGGTGCAGACGGTGTATCCGTTGAACGAGGACACTGGCCTGGCGTTGACCACCGCCAAGTACTACACGCCGAGCGATCGGCTCATTCAGCGCGATTACTCGCATAAGTCCTTCTTCGATTACTACTACGCGAAGAACACCGACACCAAGAATTTGCAGGACGTGAAGATGACGGACTCGGGCCGCACGGTTTATGGCGGCGGCGGTATTTCACCCGACGAAAAGTTCACTCCCGAAAAGCTGAATAAGTTCCAGGTGGAACTGCTGCGCAAGGCCGCGTTCTTCAACTTCACGGCCAAGCACTTTGGCGCTAAAGAATCCAAGCTGCCCGCCAACTGGGAGCCGGACCAAGAGCTGCTGACCGACCTGCACGGTTACCTGCTGAAGAACAAGTACGAGTTCACCGAGGCCGAGTGGGCGGAGAACAATACTTGGATCAGGCAGCGCGTGAAGTATGAGTTCTCCATCACTGCCTTCGGTGTGGACGAAGCCCGCAAGTATGCCATTGAGATCGATGCGCAAGTGCTCAAGGGCATCGAAAACTTGCCGCAAGCCAAGCACTTGCTCGAGACGGCCAAAAAGATGATCGTCCAGCGCTTGCGCTAGTCTTGTTTACAAATTCGGGGTCGAGACAGCCGCTTTGAGACAGGCGCTTTGGTAGGATTAAGGCACGTGCCCCGTTCCAGCGTCCTTATTGTTGGAATTTTTGTCTGGAGCGCTCAGGCTCAGTTGCCGGTGGATGGTCTGCTGGATCGGGTAGTGAGTTCCGTGCGGTTTGAGCCGGCCCAACAACCGCTGCCCGAGGCTGAACTCCGCGAATTGTTGCCGCTGAAGCCTGGCGAACGACTCACGCGCCTTGCCGTTCGCCAAGCGATTACCGAACTCTACAAGACGAATCGGTTCGACTCGATCCGTGTGGAAGGCGATGGGCGGGGCGAGCAAGTGGACGTGGTGATCCGGACCACGCCAAACTGGTTCATCGGGCGGGTAGTGATTCGGGGCGTGCCCGATCCACCCACCGTTGGGCAACTGAACAACTCCACCAAGCTCGACCTGGGCGCGCTGTATGAACCGGGCCAGATCAATCAGGCGGCCGAAGGCCTGGCCAATACATTGCGCTTGAATGGCTTCTACGAAAGCCATATACGGCAGGAACTCCGCCGCGACCCGGAGAGCCAGGCGATCAGTGTGTCGTTTGCCGTGGTGGCGGGCAAGCGGGCACGGCTGAGCCGCCCGGAGTTACTGGGCAACCTCGCCCAACGCCCCGGCGCGCTGATTCGCGCCAGCCGCTGGCCGTTCGCCTTTGGCCTCGTCTCACAATGGCCTTGGGGGTGGAAGTCGATGACGCAAAGCCGCATCCAGAATGGGGTTGACCGCATCCGCCGCACGTACATCAAGAAGAACTTTCTGATGGCAACGACGGCGCTGGAGGGAGTCCGGTACTTTCCGGAAACGCACCGGGTGCAGCCCACGGTACGCATTGAGGCGGGGGCCCCGGTGGCGGTGCGCACTACGGGCGCGAAACTTTCGCCCAGCAAGCTCCGTCAACTCGCGCCGATTTATCAGGAAGCCAGCGTTGACCGGGCATTGCTCCTGGAAGGAGCGCGCAGTATTGAGCAGTACTTTCAAGCCGAAGGCTACTTCGATGTGGAGGTGAGTTATGGCATTGACGACCAGCAGCGCCAACGCGCCATCGATTACCGGATCGCCCGGGGAGATCGTTACAAGCTCACGTCGCTCGAAATCACGGGCCAGCGCTACTTCAATCAGCGCACGCTGCTCGAACGCATGCAAACCACACCCGCCACCTGGCTTCGCTATCGCCACGGGCGCTACAGTGAACGGATGCTGGCCCAGGATCGGTTGGCGATTGAAGATCTCTATCGCACCAACGGATTTTTGGATGTCGAGGTGCAATCGCGAGTGCGGCAAACGCCGCAGGGGAAAGCGTTTGAACAGTCCGTCTACCTGAACGTAAGCGAGGGCGAGCAATGGCTGATCAGCAAGGTGGATCTCGAGGGTGTGCGCCCGGAACGGCTGGAATATCTGCGAGGCATCCTGCAATCGCAACCGGGCCAGCCATACAGTGAAACGGGTGTGGCGGCAGACCGCGATGCGCTCCTGAATGAGTTCTACAACAATGGTTTCCAAGCCGCGAGTGTGGAAGGCACGGTGGAAATCGACAAAGTGAAACGGCGGGCTAACGTGAAATTTGCGGTGCAGGAAGGACGGCAACAATTCATCCGCAAGGTGATTGTCGAGGGACTGGAATCCACCGATACGCAATTGGTCAGCAGTCGTTTGAGACTGGAGCCGGGAGACCCGATTTCGCAAGGGCAAATGCTCGCCACGCAACGCCGCCTGTACGATTTGGGGATCTTCTCGCGGGTGGATATGGCGCTGCAAAATCCCGATGGCGTCGAAGCCAGTAAGTACGTCCTCTATCAGGTGGAGGAAGCGCGGAAGTATGCGTTCACCTTCGGCGCCGGCGCGCAAATCGCCCGGATCGGTGGCGGGATCACTAGCTTTGATTCACCCGCTGGGGGCACTGGCTTTAGCCCGCGCGTCCTGCTGGGCGTCTCGCGGGGCAATATGTTCGGCGTGGGCCACACGGCCAGTGTCCAAGCTCGGATTTCGACCTTACAAAATCGCGTGATCGCTTCTTACTTGGCCCCCCAGTTTCGCGATAGCGATAACCTGAACCTGATCTTCACTGCGCTCTACGATGACTCGCGCAACGTCCGCACCTTTAACGCCCAGCGGCGCGAAGCATC
>JAYVUQ010000206.1:0-6136 GCA_043787785.1 Bryobacteraceae bacterium | reverse complement strand
CGTTGCGTGCTGGGGCCGATGTAGGGAGCGGCCTTGTCGCCGACGTAAAGGAACTTGCCATCCTTGACGGCGAGGGCTAACGCTTTCGGCTTCTTTGCGTCAACCGTATAGACGGTGGCATTTTCTACGACTAGGTCGGCGAACTGGCCGTGGGCCAGGGCCGCAAAAATCAGCGCAAGAGGCACTAGAATGGGAAGCATGGCTGAGAGTATGGCATATCCGCAATCGCGCGCAACGCTGACCACCCCACCAATATCGACGGCCCAGAACGTGGCGGCGTGGGCGGCGGCTTTGTCGTTGGGGATCTTCTTTTTGGGCGCGGGAATTTGGAAAAGCCTAGACCCGCTGACGTGGGCCACCATCATCACCAATATGAAGGTGCCAGCGATCTTGTCGCAACCCTTTACTGTGGCACTGGCGACGGGCGAGATCTTCTCCGCCATCCTGCTGATGGTGCCGCGCTTCCGCCGCTGGGGTGCCATGCTCACGGGCGTGATGCTGGTGGGCTTTATGGGCTATGTGGGTTGGAACTATGCGGCGCTCAAGGGCATGGATTGCAGTTGTTTTCCTGGCCTGAAGCGTGCGATTAACCCCGAGTTTTTCTGGAGCGATGCCGCGATGCTGGTGGCGGCGGCGATCGCCGGATGGTGGGCCAAGCCTTCGACGGGCGTGCGTCCGGCGGCGATCTTGCTGGGTGTGGTGGCCTTGTTTTCGGTAGGATCATTCTTGGTGGTTTCGCGCGGACAGCAAGGGGTGCTGGCGCCGGCAACGGCACTGGTGAACGGCGCGCCGGTCTCGTTGCGCGAGGGCAAGGTGCTCTTGTATTTCTACGACCCGATGTGTTCGCACTGCAACGACGCGGCCAAGATCATGGCCAAGCACACGTGGCTCACGGACAAGGTGATTGGCATTCCGACGGTGCTGCCGCAGTTCGGCCAGCAGTTTATGGACACCACCAAGCTGAAGGGCATGGTGTCGAATGACATCAAGGAATTAAAGAAGGTGTTCCCCTTTGGCGACCCGCCCTTTGCCGTGGCGCTCGAAAATGGCCGCGCCAAGGCCCAAATGCGGCAGTTTGACGAAGTTGAACCAACGGCCACACTGCGAAAGCTAGGCTTCATCCAGTAGGTTTCGTTATCATCGAAAGATGGAGAGTACTGTCGAAGCGCCCGCGCTTACCGAATCGCAACAGGTTATTGACCTGGAGAAACAATACGTCCTGCAGAACTATGGGCGCTACCCGCTGGTGCTTGACCGCGGCAAGGGCTGCTATCTATTCGATCTGGACGGCAAGAAGTATCTTGACCTGATCTCGGGCATTGGCGTCAACGCCCTGGGCCACGCCCATCCGCGCATCATGAAGGTGATGCGGGAGCAGTCGGCGAAGCTGATCCACACTTCGAATTTGTACTATCACCGCTACCAGGGATTGCTGGCTAAGAAGCTGTGCGAGACGTCTGGCCTGCAGCGCGTATTTTTCTGCAACTCGGGTACCGAGGCCGTGGAAGGCGCAATCAAGATGTGTAAGTCGCATGGCCACCAGATCTCGCCCGATAAGTACGAGATCATTGCGCTCGACGACTCGTTCCACGGGCGCACGGTGGGGGCGTTGTCGATCACGGGACAGCCCAAGTACCGCCAAAACTTTGAACCGTTGATGCCCGGCGTGAAGTTTGTTCCCCGGCGCGACGACGCGGCGCTCGAAGCCGCCTTCAGCGAGCGGACTTGCGGCATCTTCATCGAGGGGATCCAAGGTGAAGGCGGCATCAACCCTATCTGCACCCGGTTCTTGCAGAAGGCGCGCGAACTGGCCGATCGTTATGACGCGCTGATGGTGTGCGACGAGATCCAGAGCGGCGTGGGCCGCCCGGGGGTGCACTACTCCTATCATCTGCACCATCCAGTGATCATGCCGGACATCATGGTGGCCGCTAAGCCTGTCGCCTGCGGCTTGCCGTTGGGCTTTGTGGTGTCGAACGAACGTGCGGCGGCGGCGATTGCGCCCGGCATGCACGGCACGACGTTTGGGGGCGGGGCACTGGCCTGCCGCGTGGCGCTCGAGTTCTACGAAATGCTGGATGAACTGCTGCCGCAGATGAACCGGGTGGGTGAGTATTTCCGCGCCGAACTGCGGGGTTTGGCGACTAAGTTCAGCTTCATCAAAGAGGTGCGCGGCGCCGGGCTAATGATTGGCGTCGAACTGGACCGGCCCGGCAAGCAGATGGTGACGGACGGCATGGCGCATGGGCTTTTGTTCAACTGCACGCACGACACGGTGCTGCGGTTTCTGCCGCCGTATATCTTGACCGAGCGGGAGGTAGACTTAGCCATACGCGGTTTGAAGAAGGTATTCCAGCAGGCTAAGAACACTAAGCTCTAATTTGGCCCGCAGGAGTCGATAAGGCGACTAAGGTGTTAACGAGCGTACTAATACTGGCGAACGAATCCCGTCGGCGAGTGTTGCAGGCCGTAGTGGCCGAAAGCGGCACGCTGATGGTGCACACGGCGTTGGGACACTATCCCGATGCGGGCGAGATGGGGCGGCTGGTGCGGGTAGCCGACGCCCAGGTTTGCTTTGTCGATTTGATGTATCCGCAGGAAGCGATGGAGTTTCTGCACGCGGCGCGGAGGGATTGGCCGCGGGCGGCGCTGATCGGGATTGACCCTCCAGAGAATGTGAACCTCGATGTGACGGGTTTTGGCGCTTACCTGGAAATGCCGCCCGAGCAGGCACAACTGAACGAAGCGGTGATCCGGGCGATGCGCCGGTCGAGCGGCGGCGTTTACGAGAATCTATGGAGCTTTCTGCCGGCGAAGGCGGGCTGTGGCTGCTCCACCGTCGTGGCGCAGACTGCGCTCGAGTTGGCGCAGATGGGCAAGCGGGTGCTGGTGCTGGAGTGTGACTTGCGCAGCGGCGTCATGTCGCTGATGCTGAAGGCGAAGCCCACCGGCTCACTCCAGAAGGCGCTGTCCGCGGTGCGGGCGCAGGAAGGTTATCGCATGAATGCCAGTGTGACGACGCTGCACGGGGTGGACTTCTTGCTCTCGAGCCGGACACGGATGGAACAACTGCCGGACTGGAGCGATTATCACGGGCTGCTGACTCTGGCCATGCCGTACTACGACCTGGTGCTGGCGGATTTGCCGGAACTAGTGAACGAGGCCACCGCCGAGGTGGTGCTGCGTTCGCAAGGCGTGCATTTGGTTGCCACCCAGGAGTTGCTGGCGATTGAGCTGGCGCCCCGGCGCCTGGCCGAACTCGCCGCCTGCGGGGTGCCGCCCGAGAAGGTGAAGCTGGTGCTGAATCGCTTTCACCGGCAGGAACTGGCCGTGGCCGAGGTGGCGGAGTATGTTGGCCGGCCGGTGGCTTTTCAATTACCGAATGACTACCCCGCGGTGCGGCGGGCAGTGGTGGCGGGATCGGCCGTGGATCGCGATTCCGGGCTAGGGAAGGCATTCAAGCAACTGGCTGCGTCGCTGGCGAATGGCGGCGAGAAGCCTACGGAGTCAGGCTGGGGATCGTTGCTGGGGAAGTTGCGCTTCGGCTAGTTGAGCGCGCGCCGCATGCTGGCGTGGCCCTGGACGGTGATGGGGCCGCCAAAGACATTCAGCACTGGCTGAAAGATGAGGCTGACTTTGACGGCGATGTTTTGGGGTTCGAGGGTCGTTTCCACCTTTACTAATTCCGCGGGCAAGCCCGCGGCCAGCGAACGCACGTACTTGGCGACGGTGGGCGAGTCGACTTCGCGTGCCGGGCGTGCCGCTTGCAGCGAAGCCCACCGCGCGCCTTCCCGCGCCAGGTACGGCATCAGGTTGGTGGCGTAGACATAACGGCCCAGGTCAGCGATGGCGAGCAGGGTGATCATCAACACGGGCAGGACGAGGGCAACTTCGAGGATGCCGCTGCCTTTTTGACGTTGATGGCGCATCTAGTTGATCCTCACGACGGCCGTCTCGGCGACTTGGGCGGGGAAGGCGCCGGCGGGATAGCGAAAGGTCGGCTCCAGGGGTAGCGTGACCCGCACCCGCACATAGCTGGCGGCCCCGCTGCAGGTGGCCGGATAGATCTGTTCGGTTTCGGTGTTCGGGCACTCGGAAAAGCGGTCGACGGCGACCTTTTTCCTCTGCTGCGGATCCTGCGCTTCGATGGCCGCTTCAATGTCCTTGGCCGTCAGGTCCGAGGCTTGAAAGCGCTCCGGGTTCAGGATGACGACTTGCGCCCCGGCGCGGGCGGCGTTGCCGGCGACGAGGTTGGTGGAGAAGATGCGGCCGTAATCCACCACGCCCATGACGATCACAATCAGGACGGGGAAGGCTAGCGCCATCTCGAGCAGCGCGTTGCCTTTTCGGGAGCAAAACACTTATTCCCCCAACTCGGCGCGCTGATTGCGGCGGCGCGCGACGGCGCGGGCTTTCACTTCGGCCGTGGGCATGTGGAAGATGCGGAAGAACGACGTGGGCACGTTCTGCGAAATCATCACTTCGACGGCCTCGTTGTCGCCACGAAAGTCGCCGTATTGCGGGGGCGTGTTGACGGAGACTTGCACGGTATTGCGCGAGTGGGTGAAGCCATTGAGGCGCGCCACGGAGCGGGCGGCCTCGGGAGCGGCTTCGCCCCGGCTGGTGCCCATCGCACCGGCCATGGCGGCCGTATCCGCAGCGGTCTGCATACGGCTTTTTACACCAGCCAGATAGCCGGCGTCCATCGCCAAACCCAGAAAGCCCACCAAAACGACGATCATCGCGCCGGTGGCCAGGAGCGCGATGCCTTTGCGAGCTTTTCTCTTCACCATTGGTACATCGGTACGGGGGGAGCGTTCCTGTAGATCCCCCGGTTCGCGTCAGGTGAAAAAGATTAGGGCTCAGGGATTCGCCCTAGAAAGAAAACGGCCCTCCGTTGGGAGGGCCGTCAGTCTGTGCGGTGAGGCTAGGGGTTAGAACTGGAGCCGCAAGCCCATGGTGATGAGACGAGCGCCATTCTGCGGACCCGTCGGGCGTCCAAAGTTGGCGTTGCCGATGGTTCCCACCACACCACCGAAGTTGGTGCGGTTGAAGATATTGAAGCCGTCCATGCGCCAAGTGAGCACGATAGGGTTTTTGTCGTTTTCCCAAAGGGTGGTGCGCTTGACGATGGCCAGATTCTCTGAGAAAACGGCGGGCTGCCGGAAGTCATTCTGGTAGAACGCTCCGGTCCCCAACGTGTATTGGGGAGCCGCCGTGAAGGCACCAGCGTTAAAGAAGCGCGAAGCCGGGTTATTCGGATCGAGCGTCGTGCGGTCGACTCCAGTGCGGATGGAGGTGCCAGTGAGGTTCGCCTTGGTGAGCGGAGCAAACAGGACACCGTTGCCGAGGGGGTTGCCCGGGGTGGCCAATTGCAGGAGCGTACCTTTGCGATAAACCTGGGCGCTAGCAATCGTCCAACCGCCGGCCAGGGCACGTCCGATCTTGTTGTTGACGTTCAGATACTTGCGACCCTTGCCGAAGGGCAGGTCGAAGGTGCTGAGGATGTTCAGCACGTGGGGGATGTCGAAGGGCATGAAGCTCTTCGAATCGGGCAGGTTGTAGTAATCCTGAGGGGAACCTTGCCCACCCTGTTGGCTAAACACCTGGCGGAAGTGGCCATAGCCCAAGCTCTTCGACCACGTATGGTTAACCTGCAACTGGTAGGAGCCGAAGCGGCGCTCGATCTTGGTCTGCAAGGCGTCGTAGTAGCTCCGGCCGTAGCCCGCAAAGAGGCTCGATACCGAGAGGTACTGCGGAAACGGCCGCAAGGACTGGGCTACGCTGAGGTTGCCCGGGAAGTTGGTGAACGGGGCGCGGAAACCCGCGGCGGCCGCCGCCGGCGAGTCAATGCGCGCGCCCAGCAAGGCGCCGCGGCCGAGGAGGCTCGACGGCAATTGGTTCAGGTCGATGGTGGAGTTGAGCCGCGTGCCGCGGTTGCCCTGATAGGCGACGTCGATCAAGAAGCCTTTTACCTCATGCTGAATGTTGAGGCTCCAGTTGTAGATCCGGCCGCCTTGGCCAGCGGTAGGGCCCTGATATTGGACGCTCTGGAAGTTCACGATCGTCGGATCGATGATGGGGGGAGGACGATACCCGGCTTGCACCGGAATGCCGCCATCCCAATTCAGCACTT
>JAYVUQ010000205.1:0-6653 GCA_043787785.1 Bryobacteraceae bacterium | reverse complement strand
TGGCTGGGCTCAATCCCGGCGTCCGCGAGGCACTTCGCGATGGCCTCCAAGCTCAAATCCCGCAGCGATCGGCCCGCAAAAGTACCAAAAGCCGTCTTTCCGATTCCAGCGATGCCGACTACTCTCATATACTAGGAATCATAAGCTGAACGGGCACTAAAAAAGGATTGCACGATTGGCCAAAATGGAACGTCACCCTTTTTAGTATGCGTGTGGCGATTCAGCAGCGGCCCACAATAGCCCCTCCCGGGCTCGGAAGACTGACTATGGCTCAAGCCGATTCGAGCATCGACCAAGTCGCCCGCGAGCGGCACGACCTTTTTGTGCAGATGCACATGAAGCGTGTGTTTCTTTTGATTTACCGCATTGTGGGCAACGTCGCCGATGCGCAGGACCTCACCCAGGACGCCTTTATCAAGGCCCTCTCCCGCGAAGAGCAATTGAAGGACCTCGAAAAAGCCGCCCATTGGCTCTCCCGCATCGCCACCAATACCGCGCTTGACCATTTACGCCGCAATGGCCGCGTCCACTTCACCGAAATTGACGAGATCCCGGAACGGCTGCATGTAAGCCGCGCCGCCAGCCCTGAAGCCGGAGTTTTGCGTGAGGAGCGTCGGCTGTTGCTCGAAGCTGGCCTCGCCGTACTCACTCCCAGGGAGCGCGCGGCCTTAATCCTCCGCGATGTCGATGAGCTCTCCGCGGAGGAAGTTGCGGCGCACTTGAATTGTTCAAAGGCCACGGTGCGCAGCCACATCGCCAATGCTCGCGCCAAGTTTAAGAAGTTTTTGGAACGCCACCGGAAAGGAAGCGCCCTCTAACCATGTCACTCCCCGCCAATCATCCTCACCTGCGTCAACTGGCTTTGCTGGCGGGCGGGGAACTGCCCTGGTGGCAGCGCTATCGCTGGTCCTTCCATACTCGGAATTGCGAAAGCTGCCGTCAGGAACTGGAAACGCTCGAACAGACGCGCGCTTTTGTCGCGGAAAACACGGCCACCTTGCCGGCTTATGTCGATTGGGACCGGCTGGCTGGGGAGATGCGCGCCAATATTCAATTGGGTTTGGAAGCGGGCGAAGCCATCCGGCCGCGCGAAGCGGCGGGAATGCGCCTCGATTGGCGTCCGGCCTTTGCGATCGCCGCGCTCACCCTGGTGGTGCTGACGGGCTGGTATTTAAACATCGACCGCCACGGCATCTACCATCTGCCGGCCGCCTCCGTCGAAGCCGGCGATGCGCGCGTGGAATCGGGCTCCGAGGGCATCATGCTCACCCGTGGCGGTGGCCGCATGACGGTAATGCAGCCTAAGACGCAGGCCGTTAGCTACAGTGTCAATTCCACCGGCGCCGTCAGCGCCCGGACGATCGACACGGAAACGGGACAGGTGACCATCAGTCATGTCTATCTCGACTAAGCTCGCTCCCTTCTTCGTGGCTGCGATCTTGTTCGCGCAGTCGGAACTGGACGTGGCGCGCTCGCTCAAAGTGGAATTCCCCGCCGACGCGCCCGTTGCCTTCGCCTCGCACGACCTTGGCGATTCGCGCGCCACCCCGCGGGGCGGTGCTGTCGTGGTCGATTTGCATTCTACGCTCATGCTGCGCAATGTGGGCTCCCAGCGCATTCGCGGCATTACGCTGCTGATCGCCGCGCAGGAAGTGACGCCCGGTGGCAAGGCTTCCGTCTCCGTTCCCAGCCTCGACATCGCTCCCGGCGACACTTTCTCTGTCCGGCTCGACCTGCGCCTGCTGCGCCCCACTGGGGCGGGTACTACGGGACCTCTCGTGCGAGTGACGCTCGACGGCGTGCTGTTCGACTCGCTGGCTTTCTATGGCCCCAATCGCCTCGATTCCCGCCGCACGATGACGGTTTGGGAACTCGAAGCCCGGCGCGACCGCAAGTTTTTTGCCGCGGCGCTAGTGACCGGCGGCATCGAGAATCTCCGGCAGGCCGTCGTTACGGCTCAGGCGCGCATGGACTCCCGGCCCCGTTTGGACGTCCAGGTGGCCCGTGGACGCGTCACCACCTACGATCCGTCGCGCAGTGTCCAGTTCGCCTTCGTCAAATTTCCTGATTCGCCCATCGAGTCCGTGCGTGGCTCAGCCGCCGTCACCGCTACCGAAATTCACGCGCCTCGCCTGGAACTTCGCAACACTTCCTCGAAGGCGGTGCGCCATGTGGAAATGGGCTGGATCCTCGCCGACAGTGCGGGCAAGGAAGTCTTCGCCAGCTCCGTGCCGGCCAAGGTGACGCTGGCGCCCGGCCAGAGTGGGCAGGCTTTGGACGACACTTTCCTCAAGGTCGCGCGACCCGAGGGCCGGCCCCTCAATGTCACCAGCATGAAGGGCTTCGTCTCCAGCGTCGAGTTCACTGACGACACAGTTTGGATCCCTTCCCGGCAGGATTTATCTCGGGGCAACCTCGATGCGCTCGCCGCTCCTTCCGCCGAAGAGGAGCGCCTCCTAGGCCTTTACCGCAAGCGCGGCATCAACGCCCTGGTCGCTGAGCTCAAGAAGTTCCAGTAAGCCGTGCGTCTGGCTGCCTTCGTCACTTACTTGGCCGCCTGGGCTGTTTTCGCGGCTGCTGCGGCGCTCAACGCTCTGTCCAAGCTCCGCCAGCCGGGCATTCCCATCACCCTCCATGCTCCGCTCGTCATCGGCACGTTGCTCCAATTCGCCGGCGTTTTGGCGGTCACCCTTTCCATGCGCCGCGATGCGCCATTGCAACCTCCCGCGCCCCACCTTGTTGCGGTGCTGATCCTCGCGCCGCTAGCTGCCATCCTCTTCATCTGGACGCTTCGCTCGCAATCGCCCAGCCCAGTTACCGGTCTCGTCACCACCGGCGCCTATGCACTTCTCCGCCACCCGCTCTATCTGGCATTTCTGTTGATGCTCCTCGCCACCGGGCTCCTGGTCACCACCATCCCCAAGCTCGCCGCATCCACTCTGCTCTATCTCGCTGGCAGCGAACTCCGTTTAGCCTCCGAGGAGCGGGAACTGCTAGACCGTTACCCGCTCTACGCCGCCTACCGGCAGCGCACCCGCTATCGCTACTTACCCGGCCTACGCTAGCGGTAGGCCGGGCCCCCTTGGCCCGTCTCCGAACTCATTGTATCTGCGTTCCTCAAAATCGGGCCACGCTAACTCACATCCCATAAATCCCGCTTTGTAACTCCGCAATCCCGTCCCAACTGTACCTGCCCTCCACCGCCATCCGCGCCGATTCCTCCATCTTCACCCGCCGCTTCCCGTCACTCAACAAAGCATCTACTTCTCGTGCGAACTCGCCCGGATCATCAGCTAAAGCAAAGGCGGAACCCGCCACTAAGTCCCCCAAGCCATTTACTCCGGCGGCAGTCGAGACGATGGCCTTGCCCATCGCCATCGCCTCCAGGATCTTGATATTCGTCCCCGCCGAAGCCAGCAACGGCGCGATCACCACTGCCGCCTGCCGGTACGCCGGTCGCACGTCCGCGACAAATCCATTCACTTCCAGGCCCTCTCTCGTCAGGTCCAGCGTGACGGAGGCGCGATAGAAATCCAAATAATATTCATGCCGCGCTCCGGCCACCGCTTGCAGCGTAACCTTCGTCCGCAGCAACGGCCAAACCTCGCGCAAGAACCAATCTAGCGCCAACAAGTTCGGCAAATGATTAAAGCTCCCAATAAACAACAGCCGCCTGGGTATTGGTGGCTCCGTCGAAGGTTGATAGCGCTCGACGTCCACGCCATTGGCCAAAACAATGGCCCGCTCCCCCACCGTCATCCGGTCACGCTCCGACATGACGATCACCCGGTCCGCCTTTCGCCACGCCTCCGTCTCGAAGCGTTGCCACCGCGCCAGTTGGTCACGTAAATCGTCGCTGGGGTTTCGCTCGAGTAACTGCTGATACAAATCAATAGTCACGTCATGCTCTACCAACAGCGTCCGCGCCTGTTTCACCGTGTCCAGATACACGCCCATCTGCGTAAATTCCAACTGGGCGATAGCCGGTCGAAACTCCAGCATCAATCGCTCCAGCACTGCCCGCATCACCGGCGAATCGAATTCGTCCACCACGTCCGGCCGTCCGCTATCCAACCGGTAATGGCTGCCCCGTCGCCTTACCATCACCACCCGATGACAGATCGCGAGTAACTCGGGCGCGGGTGCCGTAAGTTCGTCACCGAATACCACCAGCACCTGCGACACGCCGCGGGCAGCCGCCCGGCGCATCAAGTTATACATCCGCACGGCCCCGCCATGTGCCAGCGGATAGGGCGGATAGCACGTGGCCACCAATACCCGCACGCCCTCCGCTGAACACTGGCCGGGGAAACAGGCCACATCGCCAGACCCCAAGGCCAGGATCGACTCGTCGCCCAAGACTGCGTAGGGTGACCGGCCCTCGAGCGAAGGCGCTTGTTCCAGAACCGCCATCGGCACTGAATCCGGTTCATGGCCCGCAGCCAGTAAATTCAACCGCTCCACGGCCCTTCGCCACCGCTTCGAGAATTCTTCCGGCGCATGAATCGCTCGCGCCAGGAAACGTAAGTAATTCAATTCCACCATCCGCCGCAGCGCCGCTTCATCGAAATAGCGCGACGTCGTCGACCGGTGATGATGCACCACCCGCGCGCCACTCACATACACACTCGGCCAACCGGCTAACCAGCCTCGATAGCCGAGGTCTAAGTCTTCCACATAAGCTGGCTGGTAACTGGCGTCGAGTCCGCCCAACGCCAGCAACTTGGACGTATCGTACAGTGAACAACCGCCTGACCCGTACAATACCCAGGTGCGATCCTCCCCCGGCAGCGGCTCAATGCAGGCCAAGGGGAAATCCGTCGGGCCCGGGTCCGGCACCATGGCTGCCTTGCCCGTCTCTTGCCGCCGCTGGCCTTCGGGAAAGAAGATTTGCGCCGTCGCGCAGAATAAGTCCGGCACCTCGTCGAATGCCTGGCGCAGCGCGGCAAAAAATCCTGGCTCCATCACCATGTCGTTATTCAATAAACAAACATGCGAAAAGCGCGCCGCCGCAATTCCCTGATTCACCGCCGCCGCAAAAGAAAGCGGCTCTTTACTAACCACTAACTCGACATCCTCGGGAGCCATCCACGCCTCATCTGACCCATTATCCACCACCACCACTTGGTCCGCCCGCACCAACGGCAGTAACCGATCGAGTAACTCCGCGCCATTGCGCGAAGGAATTATTACTGTGATTCCCGCGGGCAATGGTTTACCCAACACCAAAGGCGCATCGGCCGCCCGCTTTTGCGAAATCAGCTTGTATCCCGCTCGTCTCGCCTTCCAGGCTAGCCAAGGCCGCCGGAAGTGTGAAGGATGGCCCAATCGCCACAAAAACGTATAGACGTCCCCGCCCGGATGCAGTTGAAAGCGCATCACCTCGCGCGCCCGCCATAACCCAAACTTCGCCAGGGCAGGGAAGGATCGTGGCCGCAGCATGTAATGATTCAGGTCAGTAGAAAAAAGCACCCAACTTCGCCACGACGTCAAACGCCAAGCCAATCGGCGCAATGGCCAGTAAGGCGTCGTCGGGTCCAGGTAGATGCCCGCCAAGCCAACGTCGAGCGCGGCCAATTGCCGTCCAATCCGGGCCATATTGTCGGCTGCGGAACGCAACGGATGGTAGGGGATCCAATGCCCGCTGGGGGGCGCAAATTCAGAAACAATGTACAGGGGCAGATCTTCTCCCACCTGCCGCATGGCCTCCACCAAGGCCGCCATCCGCTCCCCGGCACAAGTCGCGAAGACCACCTTGGCCCTAGATGAGTTCACGCCAGTCCGCCCGGAACGCGCCGGCCTTCCGTTCTAACCAATATGCGCTGGCCTGCAGGCAGAAGGCCGTCGAAACCGGATTGGCGAACGGCATCACCGCGCCCCGTCGCGTCCCAAACGCATAGCCCCCACGGCGATGCGTATCTGCCGATCCGTCCTGCAGCGCGGTAATCGCCTCGTGCTCCTCGCGGGCACCTGCGCGGTCCAGCGGCAACACGCCCGCCGCTTCCGCAAACAGGCGAACCCGCAACAACTGCGCATAGGCATCGCAACGGGCAAACTGCGGCGCGTGGGTTCTCAAAAGTTTCGCGTACACCCCCATCGCCTCCCGCATGGCGGCGGCACACTCCGGCCGGTCCAACACGGGCAGCAAGCCTTCGAGGAAATACCCTAGCGGATGCAACCGGTCCATCGCACCATCCGGCTCCCCTTCCAGCAGTTCTCTCCAGGTCGCCAACGAAAATTCCAACTGCCGTTCCCAGGGCTTCAGAAACTGCGGTGCCGGTAACAATTCCGCCAACTCCCGCCAAGCCAGCGCCGCCTTCAAGTGAAATGCGCCCGGACGCCGGCTCCACCACGGCTCCGCCGCCAGTGGCTTTTTCTCCGGCAAGCGCAGGATGCAATGGTAGCCCGGGTTGGCCGCAAAGTCTTCCATCATGCTCCGCCCGCACTCATGCGCCAGTTCCTTTTGCCATGTTTCGCCCGTCACCCGCCATAACCGCAACAAGGCCCGCGCGATGATTCCCAAATCGAAGAAGTATGCCATTGGGGCATCATCCTCAAACGGCATCGTCCGCACTTGGCGATTCCAAGCTCCCAGCAGATAGTGCCCCGCCCGCTCCGCTGCCTCCAGATACTCAATTTGCTTGGTTCGTTGG
>JAYVUQ010000204.1:0-4852 GCA_043787785.1 Bryobacteraceae bacterium | reverse complement strand
CAGCCTTGCCAGGTTCGTAAACTCGCGCGGATCGGCGACCAGATCATATAGCTCCTCATCCGGATACGGACCTTCCCAACGAATGTAGCGATGCGTCTGGGTGCGCACGGCGCGACCGGTGATGCCGTCCTTGGGCGATTGCATCTGCGTGAAGACGGCGGACTTCCATGGCCGGTCCGGTTGCTTGAGCAGCGGCACAAAGCTCTGGCCCTCGAACCCCGGCGCGGGTACGATGCCGCCAAGCTCGGCGAGCGTCGGGTAAAGGTCAACCAGTTCTACCAGACCGCGGCTCACTTGGCCTTTGCGCATCCCCGGCGCACTGACGATCAGCGGCACGCGCGAGGACTCTTCAAACAAACTCCGCTTCTGCCACCGATGGTGCTCGCCCAGGTGCCAGCCATGGTCGCTCCAGAAGACCACGATGGTGCTCTCAGTGAGCTTGGCGCGGTCGAGCGCGCCGAGCACTTCGCCCACCAGCGAGTCCATGTAAGAGATGGAGGCGAAGTAGCCGCGCAGGGCCTCGCGCTTATCGGCATCGTTCATGCCCATGTCGTTGGCCCGCGTGTTGATCACGATTTCGCTCGCCTTCGGGATGTCATCGCGATCGCCGGGAGGGTTGGTGACGGGGGTAATCTGGCTCAGTGGGTAGAGGTCAAAGAATCGGGCCGGGGCTACCAGCGGTACGTGCGGCCTCACGAAGCCCAGGCCCAGGAAGAAGGGTTTTTGGCCCTGTTGGCCAATGAAATCGATGGCCCGGTCCGCGCCCACGCGATCCGCCTGATGCTGGCCATCGCCCGCGAAGCTCACCCATTCAAAGTTATTGCCACTACCGGCTTTGGGCGTCACATTGCGGCGCTCGCCCTCAATGTTGTGCTCGCGGCCAGGGGGCGAGTCGGCTTCGTCCCACGATGGCGGATCGTCAAAGAGATTCTTGCCAACGCCGGCCGGAACGTCCATGTGATACATCTTCCCAATGCGGATGGAGCGTCGCCCGGCTTGGCGAAACATCTGCGGCAAGGTGACCACGTCTGGCAGCAGCCGCTCGCGCACGGCGATGGAGTTGTCGTTAATGCCGGTAGAGTCCGGCCGGCGTCCGCTCAACAGCGACGTGCGGCTGGGTCCGCAAAGCGGGAAGTTGCAATAGGCCCGGTCGAAGCGGGTGCCATGGGCGGCCAGGCGGTCGATGTTCGGCGACTTGACGAGCGGGTGCCCGTAACAACCTAGCGAACAGTTAAGGTCGTCCGAGGCGATGAAGAGGACATTCAGCGGGCGCTTTTTCTGTAGCGCCAAGGCCGGCGCGGCGAGCGTAGCGGTGAAGGTGCGGCGAGTGAGCATTGGGTGCCAGTCTATCAAGTGGCGCTGACTCCCGGCGCGGATTCAGCTTGCCGAAGAGCGAGGCCCCTCGTCACGAACCAAAGATGCGCGAGGGCCGCCCTCAGTAGCGGGTCCATGCCCTGGTTGAAGAAAGCCAGGAAGGTCTGCATTTCGCACTCGAGTCGCCCGGCGGGAGGTGCTTCACGCATCGGGCCGTGACGGTCATCGCGCCAGCCTCCCGCGATGATCTTCGCCAAGCCGATATCGCCACTTTCAACGCAAACTGCTACGCACGGTAAGCCGTTCGGCGTCCGATCGCGGCGGCATTGCGGCTTACGACCGTGACTTAGGCACTGCCGAGGCGATGGCCAGTTTCCGCGCGGGGCGGTAGCCGGTTACGCCCGGTGCCCGCAACTAAGCCAGGGCCGCGCCGCCGTCCCCCGAGCCCATCGCTTTCGCCACGAACCGCAGGCGGGCCATGACGAGTGCAGCAATGAACCCAGCCTACGGTCGGCGAAAGTTGCCGAGTTCGGCGCGGCTGCCGCGGTCGTTGCCGTATTGCAGCACCATCATCGCGCCGGGTCGAAGGTCCTCGTCACCTACGGTATAGAAGGTGAGAATCTCGTTGTTCTCGCCGGAGAAGCGGTAATTGGCCAGAGATACCGCACCGATCGCCAACACCGGATCGAGGGCGCGAACCGGGAACGGCTCGCTACCGAACAGGACAATCTCCAAGGCTCCGGATTCCTGTGACGTAGCCTTGGCTTTCGAAGAATTGACATTTCGCACCACGACGCGGATCTTATTGGCGGCGAGTAAGGGGCAGGCGGCAATGAATACAGCGAGTAAGTGACGGCGTTGCATGGGTTACTCCTTCAATTTGTGAAATGCACTTCGGTGATGTAGAGCGCGCCCACGGCGTGCGCGTCAAAGAGGATCTCGGCTTTGGCCACGCGCCTCAAGTCGATACCCCGGAAACTGCTCAGTGGCACGCGTACGGTCTTGAGGACGGCGCGCCGGAAAGTGGATCCCGAAGGGTAGGGTATTTGCTGGGCGTCGCTGTCCGCTTTCACCGTGGCGGACTTACCTTCCACATCCACCAGCCGTACCGAAACGGTCTGGCTGTTGGTGCCAAACGGATTTACCGAATCGAAGCGGGCCGCCGCCCGGAACGCGAAGTGACTATAGCCCGAGACATCTTTCGGGGTGCCGTCCGGGCCTAGCCCCATGCTGAGCCCCGGCGTGGCGCCCCCAGGTGGCACGGCCCACTGAATTCGCGCCGCGCTGACGTCGCTATCGTGAAACCAATCGCCTGGCAGGTCATTGTTGCAGTCGGCGCCGCAAACCTTCACGTCGGCATTCCTGACGGTGGTTTCGCCTCCTAACTGATTCACCTTCGGGGCATCCTTACCGGAGAAATTCTCGAGAGCCAGAATCCGGCTGGCGGACTCCTGATAGGAGATACTCGTCGGCACCCATACCTGGGGCGGCGGCGGGGCATCGCCCGAAAACAACGAGCGGAAGTTCTCGCCACCCAAGTAAGTGCGGAAGAAACCCATCGTATACACCTGCACAATATCGGTTTGCAGGCTACGCGCGGTAATTACCGGATAATCGATGCAGCGTAAGAGAGAATCTTCGGGGTTCCACTCCAGATTCGAGAAGTTATGGTTCGAGCCCCAGATATAAATCTGCGACTTGGGTGAAGGGTTAAGTAACTCCGGCAGCCTCACCGCGCGGTCATAAGCGCGCATGCCACTGCTATCGCTGACGTCGCGATCGCACACTGGCAGCAGGACACTAAACGGCACATTGTCGACGTTGAAAATCGGATTCGCGCTGACGGCATTGAAGACGCCAAAATCCACCGGCCCCAATTCCATCACCGCCTTGATGTTGAACGGCCGCTTCTCCTGCCGGTTGAATTCGTAAGCGGCCCGGACGCCCTCACCGCCGCGGCTGTGGCCCCAGAGGCCCACGCGGGTAAAGTCAATCTTGCCGGTGAACTGTTTCCCAAACGGATAGCCGCCTTCAGGACCATTCCAAGCCTCCCAGAAACGCAGATGCTCTTGCACCAGGCGTCCGCGCTCGGAGATGGCGTTGGCCCGCGAATTGATGGCGTTGGCATTGACCGAAGCGACGATATAGCCATGCGTCGCCAACTGGGCGGCGATGTAGTCATAGCCGGCATGGTTGGGAATCGGCACGGTGCCGGGAACACAGGCCGGCGGAATCAGCGATCCGGTAGTGGTGCGGGTATTGGGGATGCGGCAGATGGCGGAGTTGCCATGCAGAAGAAGCACCAGCGGAAAAGGACCGCCCTCCAGCTTCTCAGGAAAGAAGACCGTGCCCCAGATATCGGTGGCCCACGGGATGCCGCGCGTGTGTACGTTGTCGATGCGATACTCGGCGCCCGTGATGGGATAGCGGCCGATGGGCGTGGGATCGTTCGGAGCCGGCTGGCCGAAGTTCTGGCCGAAGGCGGAGAGCGAAAGAAGAGTGAGCAGGGCGAGTCGCAGGTTCACGATGTGTTTCTCCGGAGTTAGTTGCTGGTCCCGACGGCGATCCAGCGGGGGCCGGTGGGTACGTCAAAGGTGGCGGTTACCCGACCCGTGGTCAGGTCGACCGCGTAGACTTCATTTTGGTTCGAGTTAGCGGCATAGAGCAGATTGCCGGCCACGGCCAGGGACATCACCGCGCACCGGGGCGCGCGGCAGGGAGGCAGGTTGATGATGCTGGTTTGGCGGCCGGTAGTGGGATTGAAGACGCGGATCGTGGAATCGCCGGAGTTCGAGACCAGCAGGCGCTCGGCACCGGCCAACGCCATGGCCGCGGGTTCGGGGCCGACGGCGAAGTCGCTCTGGATTTCGTCCCCTTCCGTATCGATGCGCGTGACGGATTCGCCGCCGGAGTTCAACACGAGCAGGGTGCGATTGTCGAGGAAGGTGAACGCGATGGGTCCGCCGCCGGTCTTGAGCCGCTTGATGACACGGAGCGGATTGGCGCTAAAGACGGCCACTTCGCGATCACTCGAATTGGCGACATAGAAACGGCTATTGTCGGGATGGACAATGATTGCCGTCGGAGTGTAGCCGGCGTTTAAGGACCCGATCAACTGGAACGTGCGGGGATCATGGACGCTGACGATGCCTCCGCCGGCAGCGGCGACGTAGAGTCGCTGACCGTTGGGTGCCAGGGCCAACGAGGCCGGGCTCCCCCCGGTGCCGGCGGTCCCCACGGCTTGCACCGTGCCCGCGCCGTAGGCGGCTACCGTGGAACCGTTAGCATCCGTGGCAAAGTAAGTACGGCCATCGGCGGAGACTACCAGTGCGCCGGCGCGCGTCCCGGTGAAGGCTAGGCGCCCGGTTGTGGTTGTATTAAAGACCGAGATGGTCGTGGCGGCATTGGTGCTGAGGCTCGAAACGTAGAGGAAGGTTTGGGCCGGGAGGCTAAGGGCGAAGAGTAGAGGGTATCCGAGGCGAACAAACATGGGCAAGCTGGCCTTTCGTCCGCGCTGGGGTTCGCGGATTATTCGAGT
>JAYVUQ010000203.1:0-5211 GCA_043787785.1 Bryobacteraceae bacterium | reverse complement strand
GCGGCTCCCAACAGCCCGGACGCCCGTCGATGGGCGCGTGGGTGAGTTACGGGCTCGGCTCCGAAAACGACAACTTACCCGCCTATGTTGTGCTAATTTCCCAAGCCAACTCCGTCAACAACGATCAACCTTTGTTCTCGCGCCTCTGGGGCAATGGATTCCTGCCGTCCTCGCATCAAGGCGTCAAATTTCGGTCCGGCGGCGACCCTGTCCTGTATTTAAGTGACCCTCCCGGCGTTGACAAGAACACGCGCCGCGCCATGCTCGATGCCGTCGCGAAGATCAACCGGATCAAACACGAAGCATACGCCGACCCCGAAATCGAAACCCGTATCGCGCAGTACGAAATGGCGTACCGCATGCAGACCTCCGTGCCTGACCTGATGGACTTATCGAAGGAGCCGGACAGCACCTTCGACCTGTACGGCGCACAAGCCCGTAAACCGGGCACTTACGCGGCCAATTGCTTACTTGCCCGCCGCTTACTCGAACGCAACGTCCGCTTTGTGCAGCTCTATCACCGCGGCTGGGACCAACACGGAGACTTGCCTCGCGACCTGAATCTGCAATGCCGCGGGACTGACCAGCCCAGCGCCGCCTTGGTTACTGATCTCAAGCAACGCGGCTTACTCGACGACACCCTCATTGTTTGGGGAGGCGAATTCGGCCGCACCGTATATTGCCAGGGCGCACTCACCGGCACCAACTACGGCCGGGACCATCACCCCCGCAACTTCGCTATGTGGCTTTCCGGTGGCGGCGTAAAGGGCGGACAAGTGATCGGCGAGACCGATGACTTTTCGTACAACATCACCAAAGACCCCGTCCATGTGCATGACTTACAAGCCACTATCATGCACCTATTGGGCATCGACCATAAGCGGCTCACTTACAAATACCAAGGGCGGCATTTCCGCCTCACCGACGTCCATGGCGAAGTAGTCAGCCGGATACTGGCTTGACGGCCTAGGCTAAGGTCGCCGAATGGAAAAGAGCGAATCGACTACCGCGTAGTCGTTATAGCCACATCGGGCAATCGGCCGCACCAGCGTAAGATCCACTTGCCCATCCACCAGCACGCGCTCATCAATGTGGACGCCGACCACTTCGCCGAAGACGACACGGTTCTGAATGTCTGGCCGCGAGGTAGGCAGCGCCAGAACTTGAATGGTGCGGCATTCCAAATGAATGGGCGAAGCGAGAACTCGCGGCGGCCGCACCAGACGGGAGGGGGTTTTTTCCAGCTTCGCGAAGTCAAATTCATCCACCTCGCGCCCGAAAGCGGCGGAGGTTAGATTCATGGCTTCACGAAGATCCCAGGTCGCCATGTTGTACACAAACTCGCCGGTCTCTTCCGCGTTCTGTGCCGTGTCCTTGAGGCCGCCGTCCCGGTGCGACCCGGAGGCAGAGAACATGACGGTCGGCGGAAAGTCCAAGACGGCGTTGAAGTAGCTAAAGGGTGCCAGATTCACAATCCCGGAGCGGCTCAGCGTGGAGATCCACCCGATGGGCCGTGGGGCGATGCAGGCCTTAAAAGGGTCGTGCGGCAGGCCGTGGCCGAGGCGTGGTTCGTAGAACATCGCCCTAGCGCCGTCGCAACCAGTCGGACAGACGCCCCGCCCAAGTAGATAGGGCATAGTCAGTTGGCGCAAGACCTACGCCGTGAGGGCCTTTTTCGTAGATATGCATCTCCACCGGCACTCCGGCTTTGCGGCAGGCCAGGTAAAAGAGAATGCTGTTCTCCGCGGGCACGCCTTTGTCTTCGTTAGTGTGGAAAAGAAAGATAGGCGGTGTGTTGGCGGTGACGCGCAGTTCTGTGGAGAGTTGCTCTACCAACTTAGGGTCGGGCGAGTCGCCCAACAGATTGCGCCGCGAGCCCTTGTGAACGTGCGGCTCATCGGTAAAGGTAATCACCGGATAGGCCAAAATCGCGAAGTCGGGCCGGGTGTCAGGCCCGTCAAAAAGAGTGGCGGCGGTGGAAGCTAGGTGCCCACCGGCGGAAAAGCCCCAAATACCAATCTTTTGCAGGCCCAGGGACGCTGCCCGCTCCTTCACCATCTTGATCGCCTGCTGCGCATCCGCCAAGGGCGCAGGGTGACGGTACCGCGGACCCAGCCGATACTTCAGCACAAACGCCGCGATGCCCTGCGAATTGAGCCATTGGGCAATCTGTTTGCCTTCGTGATCCATCGCCAGCGCGCCGTAACCCCCACCCGGGCAGACCACCACCGCCATCCCGTTGCCTTTGGCTGGCAGCCAGGGAGTGAGCGAAGGCTTATCCACCTCTTCGGTGCCCACCGCTCCCGGCGCGCCCTGCGGCCATAGTAAGTCGCTTGCCGGCTCGGACGCGTTACGTTGCGCCAACAGCAAACCGGCACTAAGTATCACGGTAAGGAGGCGCATCTTACTTGCCCCCAATCGGGCCCGGCTTGAAAGCCGGAAAAGGATAGACATCGGGCCAAATACGCACCGGCGTCGTGAACTTGAAGGGAAATTTCACACCACTGGGCCAAGTTACTTCGACAAAGTAAGCCGTGAAACCTTTAGCCGCCTTCGGCAGTACCCCCACCCAACGACCCTTGGCGTCTTTCGCTAGGTCAGTCGACTTATACGCTGGCCCAATTACCGCCAGCCGGAAATCACGTTTTTCCGGATTGTTCGCCGCCCATAACTTCACGCTCGATGGACTCCCCTCGGCTGTCACGACAATATCGCCGTTCTTCTGAAACTTCCAGCCATACTTCGGCGGTACTTTGCTCTGGATAATCGAGTCATAAAAAGCTAGCATGCCCTGCATGGCATCAGAGTTACGCAGAGAATGATCGGTGTTCGGAATGTAACGGAGATACTTAGGCCCTTTAAGATCATTCCAGTAGAATTGCGAAGAATCGGGCAAAAAGAATTGGTCACCCGCCGAGTTCACGATGTACTTGGGCAAGGTAAGGCGTTGCCGGTATTCAAAGGGCTCCTCAATCTTCATGAGCGCCTTATATTCTTTGGTATGGGTCCAGTTCATGATCCCGGTCTTTTCGTAATCCTGAATGGCGGGAGACCACGCGCCATACACCCGGTAATGATGCTCAAAGCTCGGGATCATGTTGAGCATGTCGATCACGAAGGGCACCACCGCGATGACGCGCTTGCCGGCCGCGGCTTCAACGGCCGCCGTGGTCCAGGACGTCCAGCCGCGTTTCGATCCGCCGCCAACGACGAATCGATCCACCTTTGTCCTGCCGCCGGCCTCCGATGCGCAAAAAGCCGTCACCGTATCGAGGGCGCGTACGGCGGCTTTGGTCATTGGTAAGCGCAGCGGCCACTTCTCATCGCCCGTGCGCAGGAACTTATCCCAGCTGTAAGCAATCAAGCCGTCTTCGGTCATCGGTGGTTCCCCACTGAAAACCAATGGCTGGTTGGGCACCATCTTGAGGTCTGCAACAACCGAGCCGGTGGTTACGGCGGCATCCACCAGGCCGATATCCGCCGTGGGCGGTTGTTTGTTGTTATTGTTGCCGCCGCTAATGAAGAGAAAACCCACGTCAGTCTTCACTTCGTTCGGCTTGATGATGACGAGAAAATGCTTCCACGCCTGCCGGTCCACCTCGTTGCCAGTAAGCCAGGTTTGGGACGTCATCTCTAACACGTAAGCCGTGGCCTTCGGATAAGAGTGCGTATGCACCACTTCCCACTTGTAACTGGCGTCGGGAGCCGAGACGTACCGGTCAAGGGCCGTGGGCGGCTGACTCAGGGCCGCAGTCAGCAAGAGCAGATTGAGAAAAAACACAGTTCGCATAATATTATTCTTTCGACGCTTTGCGCACGGTGGGGTAAGCAATCCCCAATTGTTCTAAGTAAGTGGCGTACTTCGCCGGATTGTAGTAAAGCCTTTCCATCGCCGGCTTGAAGCTCGCCATCTTTTCGCGATTGAGTTCAATCGCCGGCACGTCGGTATCGGCGATGAGCGGAGTGTACTTCTGATCCTTGGTTTGCACTTCCCGGAAGTACTTCCAGGCATCGGCCACCAGCGCCGGCTTCAGTAGAAAATCGAGCGCGGTGGTCGCTTGCACCTGCGCACCGGTAGCCGAACCCTTGTGGGCAATCGGCGTCGCCATCGAGACGGCATCGGCCCAACTATGGCCCGGCAGGTTCGGGATATTGGCTGGATAGCGCATATACACCGTGGGGACGACCCAAGAGATATCGCCGATATCGTCCGAGCCGCCGCCCCGCCATTCCTTGGGCGGCTCCAGCGCTTTGGGTTTGTCGTAGAGCGCTTCCACCTTGGTTACACCGATCTCGCGCTGGAGTTCCTTGGCCAAGGATTGGTCCGCGTCGGTCCATTTCGGCACGCCCACCGCTTCAATGTTCTTCTGTTGCACCTCGGCGACCACCTTGTTGAAGTGATTGGGCCAAGCCGACCCCAAGGTGCGCTGGGTAAACGTGGTGCCGCTAGCCATGGCCGCGGCCTTGGCCATGGTGGAGCCATACTCATGCAGTTCACGAATGCGGGCGAAGTCCTGCTCCCGGAAGTAGTACCAAACGGAGGCTTCCGAAGGCACGACGTTCGGCTGGTCGCCGCCATTCACAATCACGTAGTGCGAGCGCTGCTCCGGCCGTAGATGCTCGCGCTTGTAGTTCCACATGACATTCATCAGTTCCACGCCGTCCAGCGCGCTCTTGCCCTTCCACGGGCCGCCCGCTGCGTGCGCAGCCACGCCGGAGAACGTGTATTGGACGGAAACCAGGCCCGAGTTAATCGCCGGCTGGCCAAACGACGTCGCCAGTTCCCGGCCCACATGGCAGCCCAGCATGATGTCCAAATCCTTAAACAGGCCTGCTCGGATGAAGAAGGCCTTGGTGGCCACCAGTTCCTCTGCCACGCCCGGATACAGCCGGATGGAGCCATTCACTTGGTGCTTAGTCATCAATTCTTTCAGCACAATCGAAGCGACGATATTGACGGCCATACCGGAATTGTGGCCTTCGCCATGGCCGGGCGCGCCCTCAATCATCGGCTCATGATAGGCTACGCCGGGCCTCTGCGAAGCGCGCGGAATGCCGTCGATATCGGTGATGAAGCCGAGGGCGGGCTTGCCCGTGCCATAGCTCCATTCGGCTACCCAGGCGGTCGGAATGCCAGCGACCCCGCGCGTGACGCGAAAGCCGTTCTTTTCCAGCACCTCCGTCAGGTAACGCGAAGTCTCCACTTCCTGG
>JAYVUQ010000202.1:0-6770 GCA_043787785.1 Bryobacteraceae bacterium | reverse complement strand
TGGGGGCAATCAGCCCACCCACATCGACGCAATACTGACGAGTCCGATGAGGACCCAGGGCAATTTAGAGGGCTACCGGGGGACACACGAAAGGGTTACAGGACCTCAGCCCAAAACCGACCCAGCCCCTAACCCCGCCTCCGGCTTCACCCAACCCCGCGGCCGGTTATACGACCCCAGCACTCGCCGCGCATTCAAAGCCGCCTCCACCACCGGCCATCCAGAAATACCGCCCCTCCCGCGAATCCCCAAAGCAATGCTCCCGCGCGCTGGACCCTTTCCTGCAGAACGAGTGCCACACACTGTTTCTGAACCGCGAGGTCCAAATTCACAGGCCCCCGCACTTCCCCGGCCACTCTAGCGGACCCGACAACCACTCTGGCGCATCCCCACCACCCCTGGGCTAATCTAGGAGGAGGCGATGGTTTCCGTCCTCAATCTCAGCAAGGTCTACCCGCTCTACGCCCGCCCGGTGGACCGGCTGGTGGAGTCATTGCCCTTCGCCAGTACCCGCCATACCGACTTTGCCGCCCTCAGTGACATTACCTTCGACGTTGCCAATGGCGAGATGATGGCGCTCGTTGGCCCTAATGGCTGCGGCAAGAGCACCTTGCTCCAAATCGTGGCCGGCATCTTGCCTCCCACGCGAGGGCTGGTCCGTGTGCAAGGCCGCGTCGCCGCGTTACTCGAACTCGGCGCCGGCTTCAATCCGGAGTTCACCGGTCGCGAAAACGTCTACTTGAATGCCGAACTGCTGGGACTTTCCCGGCCCGCCATTCATCGGGCGCTGCCGCAAATCGAGGCCTTCGCCGAGATCGGCCCTTTTCTGGATCGCCCGGTGAAAGAATACTCCACCGGCATGTACGTGCGCCTCGCCTTTGCCACCGCTATCCATGTGGAGCCCGAGGTGCTGATTGTCGACGAAGTGCTGGCCGTGGGCGACGCGCGCTTTGCCAATCGCTGCGTGCGCAAGTTCGACGAGCTGAAGCAGCGCGGCGTCACCATGCTCTTCGTCTCGCACGATCTAGGGCTCGTGAAGCGGCTCGCTGACCGCGCCATCTTCCTGTTGAACGGCCGCGCCCAGTACGTTGGCGAGACCAAGGAAGCCATTAATCGTTATGTCGCGCACGTCCATACCGATGACGTCGAGCCAACCCTCCTCGATTCAGATCAGGTTGGCCATGGCGACGGCGAGAGCCGCATCACCCGCGTGAAGCTGCTACCGGCTGATAAGCTGCCGAGTGGCGAAATGCTTACGGTGGAAGCGACAGTCCGCTTTCGCACGGCGCAGCCGGTGCCCGTCTGCGGGTTGCTCATCCGCAACCGGCAAGGCATCGACGTCTACGGCACCAACACCCGTATCGAAGGCGCGGTGCTTGGTCCGGTGGAGGCTGGCGACATTGTCGTGGTCCGTTTCACCTTTGCCGCGAACTTGGCGCGTGGCGAGTATACGATTACGGTGGCCACTCAGCATCCGAACGGAGCCAGCCAGGATTGGCTCGACGACGTACTCGGCTTTACCATTACCCATTCCAAAGACTTGGCGGGAGTCGTTGACCTCGCCTCCAACATTGAGGTGCTCACCCATGCGGGTACAAGAAATTCAAGAAGCTCTGCGTGAGGCTGGCCTGGATGGCTGGCTCTTCTACGATCATCATCTGCGCGATCCGCTGGCTTACCGCGTGCTGGGCTTTACGCCGCCGCGCACGCCCAGCCGCCGCTGGTACTATTTGGTGCCTGCCCATGGCGAACCGCGCAAGCTGGTCCATTCGATTGAAAGCGGGATGATCGATGCCTTGCCGGGCGTGAAGATTACTTACGCCGGTTGGCAAACGCTCACCGAAGGCTTGCGCGAACTACTGGGTAGCTGCCGTCGTGTCGCCATGCAATACTCGCCACAATGCGCCATCCTCACCATCTCCATGGTGGATGCCGGCACCGTGGAACAAGTCAATGCCCTGGGTGTTGAGGTAGTTACTTCCGCTGACCTGCTGCAACAGTTTGAGGCGCGTTGGAGCGAGCAACAGTTTGCCGGCCATCTCGAAGCCGGCCGTCGCGTGGACGCCATTCGCCGGGCCGCCTTCCGGACCATTCGCGCCGGCATGACGGAGTACGTGGTGCAGCAGTGGATTCGCGATGCCTTCGAGCGTGAAGGCTTGGTGACGGACCACGGGCCCATCGTCGCCGTGAATTCCAATGCGTCCGATCCGCACTACGAGCCCACCGCCGAGCGCACCGCCATCATCAACCCCGGCGATGTCGTGTTGATTGATCTCTGGGCCAAGCTCGCCCATCCCGGCTCCGTCTACTACGACGTCACCTGGACTGGTTACTATGGTGCCACCCCGCCGGACCGCGTGCAGAATGTCTTCAACGTCGTTACCGAGGCCCGCCGCCAAGCTAGTGCCCTCGCCGCTCCGGGTTTACAGGGCTACCAGATCGACGACGCGGCCCGCGGCGTCATTGGCGCGGCTGGCTTTGCGGATTACTTCTTCCATCGCACCGGTCACTCCATTGGCGAAGATGTCCATGGCTCAGGCGCGAACATGGACAATTTGGAGACCCACGATACCCGCGCGCTCATTCCTGGCGCTTGCTTCTCCGTAGAGCCAGGTATCTACCTTCCGGAGTTCGGCATCCGCTCCGAGGTGAATGTCTACGTGACCGATTCCGGCGCGAAAGTAACCGGTGAAGAACAATCGCAGTTGGTGCGCGTCGGATGAGGTGGCTCGCCGTATCGTGCTTGGGTGTCAGCCTGCTGGCCCAAACCCGCGACGGCAATACTCTGCGCTTCGCACGCCCGGACGGCGCGGCCGAAATCGAATGGATTACCGCCAAAAGCTTCCGCATCGCTCGCCGCTTCGGTGCCGCCTTGACGCCCTCGCCACCCATCGGCGCGGAGGTGAAGTACGAGATCCTGGCGCGCGAGCCGCACTTACTCATCAAGAGCGATAGCCTTTCGATTGAACTGGACGTGGCCGCTTTCCGCCTCCGCGCCTTTGACACCAACCGCGGACTCTGGCTGACTCAATGGGAAACGCTTACGCCCGGCACCGTGGACCGCCAATTGCTGCCCGAAGAACGCATCTATGGCATCGGCCCGCGTGAGAATAAACGCTTGGATGCGCGCGGAACCAAAATCAATGCTTCCGCAGCTCTGGCGATTTCCAGCCGTGGCTATGGCGTGTTCTTCGCCGGCGGACCCTATCTCTTCGACCTCACCAAGGGCTTTGCCGTTCAGGGTGGGGCACCCGATCTGGTGGAGTATGTCTTCTATCTGGGTCCGCGCCTGAAGGACGTCTATGAACGGCATCTGGATATCGTTCCGCAACGTTGGTTCCTGGCCGGCCAACACGTGCATGCCGCCAATCCTCTTTCTAAGCCCCCTTACGCCAAGGACTTACCCTTGTCCATTCCGGCCTTGATCCACGCCAGCCTGGCTGGAGTCACAGTACCTGCTGTCGATTGCCGCGAGCGCCGCGAACTTTGGTGCGACTACATGCCCGTCCTGCTGGGTGAAGATACTCCGCTGAGACGATCGCTGGAGCCCTATCTGCTCACTTACTTACAAGAGGTGAAAGACCGTGGCTATCCGGTCATCCATCCGATTCCTCTGCAGTACCCCGGTGATCTCGAAGCTGGCGCCAACGCCGACGCTTTCATGGTCGGCGACGAGTTACTCCTGGCCCCCGGCGCACCGCGTTCGTTGCGGCTTCCCATGGGCACTTGGACCGATCTGCGCACCAATCGCACTTACGCCGGCCGCCAAACTCATCAAATCGACGGCACTGGCTTACCCGTCTTCGCGAAGAACGGCGCAGTGGTACCGTTCGCTCGCGATGGCTACTTTGAAGCGCACTACTTTCCCAAGCTGGGTGGCGAGTTCTTTATCTTCGAGAGCGACAATGCCCAGTGGTCCCAGTTACACGCCTCGCCCGCTGGCGAGTACCTAAGGCTGGAAACGGAAACTAAGGTAAGCCGCGACTACGAATGGGTGGTCCATCACGTCAACGCTCCCGCCACCGTCGAATCGGCAGAGAGACTAAAGTGGCGCTATGATCCAGAAACGCGCAATCTGTACGTGCGCCACCACGCCGAAGCCGGTGGAGACGTGATTGTGAATATACGCTTTCAGGGAGAACCACTGAATGACTGATTTGCACTTAATTACCAAAGCCGCTCACTACGCGGCGAACGCTCATCGCCGCCATCGGCGCAAGGATTCGGGCGCCACTCCTTACATCAATCACCTTACCGAAGTCGCTCGCCTGCTAGCTGACGCCGGATGTCCAGCGGCCGTGATCTCGGCCGGCTACTTGCATGACACGATTGAGGATGTCGATGTCACTTACGAAATGCTGAGCGTCGAGTTCGGTGTCGAAATTGCTGACTTAGTGCAGTCGGTAACCGATGATAAGAACTTGCCGAAGCTCCTCCGTAAGGAGCAACAAGTGGAACATGCGGCGCATGCCGGGCGGGGAACGGCGGCCCTGAAACTGGCGGACAAAATCAGTAACCTCGGGTCACTAGTCGCTTCTCCGCCGCACGATTGGGAGGTGGACCGCTTGCTCGAGTACGTGCAATGGTCCCACCGTGTCGTATCCCGGCTGCCCGAGCCGAACGCCATTCTCCTGCGGCAATATAACCACATTCACCAAATCGTCAAGGAGTTGTTTGGCCAACCACGCTAACGCCGTTACAGTGCCTTCGCGTCAACTCCGGTTTTTTCCCATTTGCCGTTCTTCGCGGACTTGATGACGGCTTCGCACACGCGTTGCGTCTGAAGCGCATTGCGGAAGTCCGGTTGGGTCGGGGTGCCGCTCTCGATGCCCATGACGAAGTCGGCCAAGGCATTCAGGAAGGTATGCTCATAGCCGATGCAGGTGCCGGGCACCCAGTAGTGCTTCATGTAGGGATGTTCAGAGTTCGTGGTATGAATTTTGCGCCATCCCGTGAGGTGGCTTTCTACTTTCTTACCGCTTTGCTGCTGCAGATACTCAAAATACTGTAAGTATTCGGGCTCCTCAAGGTCGAAATAGAGAGACCCATCGGCGCCGTTCATTTCAAACGTGTTGAAGTTCTTCCGGCCGCGCGCGTAGCGTGTCGACTCAAACGTGCCGATGGAGCCGTTGGCGAATTCGGCCAGGAACATGCAGGCGTCGTCGATCGTCACCTTTTGCACCTTACCGGTGACCACATGTTTGCGTTCTTTGACGAATGTCTCAGTCTTTGCCGTGACGCGGTTGATGGGGCCGTTGAGCCACATGGCAGTGTCGATCGAATGGGCGAGTAAGTCGCCGGTGACGCCAGAACCGGCGACAGAAGCATCCAAACGCCACAAGCCGGGGCCACCCTGGGGCACATCCGTGGCGATGGTCCAATCCTGTAAGTAAGTCGCGCGGTAATGGAAACTGCGCCCAATCCGGCCCTCGTCGATAATCTGCTTGGCCAGGGCAATGGCCGGCACGCGGCGGTAGTTATACCACGCCATGTTGGGGACCTTATACTTGGCCACCGCCGCCACCATCTTCTCGGCTTCTTTGGTGGTCATCGCCAGCGGCTTTTCACAGCAAATCATCTTGCCGTTCTTCGCCGCGGCCATGGCGATCTCGAAGTGGGTGTCGTTGGGCGAGCAGATATCAATCAGGTCGATATCGTCGGCCTCGACAACTTTCTTCCAGTCGGTCTCCACCCGCTCGTAACCCCAATTTTCGGCGAAGCTCTTCGCCTTTTCGGCATTGCGCGCCGCTACCGCTTTGAGCACGGGCCGATGCGCCACCGGGAAAAAGTCATTTAGTCGCTTATACGCATTCGAGTGGGCGCGGCCCATGAAGCCATAGCCGATGAGGCCGACGCGTAGTTCTTTTGCCATGTTATCCGTACCACTCGACTAACTTGTCCAAATACTTCTTGCAGCGCTCCGTAGCCGCCCAGGCATCGGGCCAGAAGCAGAGGTCAATGGTCCACCAATCGTGCGGCACATTAGATGCCTTGAGTAACTCTGGCACAATCACATGGAAATTCAAATGGCCCAAACCAAACGGTGGATGCGCCGATGTCTCATCGGCTCCAGTCGCGTCTTTGTGGCAGCTATCGTCGGAGTCAATGAGATGGATATGGTTGATGCGCCCGGCGAGGCGATGGATGAGGTCGGTCTGGGTGGCATATACCTCACGTTCGCCTTCCTGGCGCGCGCCCACCACGCCCACCATTTGCCCGTGGCAGGTGTCGTAGAGCAGGCCGAAATTCTTCCGGTTCACCGCATCATGAATCCGCACAATGTCCGATGGCTTGTTAAAGGCGAAGCCCGGTTCAAACTCCCAGGTCATGCTGAGGCCATGGTCGGCGGCCACGTCGGCGCAGGTCTGCCAGGTCTTCGTCACGCGGCTGAAGGCCGTGGGATAGTCTATTTCGCGATGGATCGTCGGCGGTTGCACCGTATCCACCCGGACGCCGCCGATGCCGGTATCCACAGCGAATTCGCAATTGCGCTTGAACTCGGCGATGTACTTGGCCGTATCGTCGGTGTTGATCAGCTTCTCGCCCCATAGGTTGGCCGCAATGCCTGAGAAGCCCAAGCCGCGCTCCTTCATCTTGGCTTTCAGCTCTTGCCGTTCGCTCTTGCTCGCCAAAGTGCCCGGCCAAGCGTCGTCCGGACCATTGGGGTTGCCTGGGTTCGGATGCGGCGGAAAGGCGCCCAATTCCAGGCCATCAAAGCCCAGCGCTTTCAGTTTGTCGCAGACCGTGTCAAAGTCAATGGGGTTCGGTCC
>JAYVUQ010000201.1:0-1807 GCA_043787785.1 Bryobacteraceae bacterium | reverse complement strand
CCGGATGTCGATTTCGCGGCTCCCGATCGTCGCTTCCGTGAGCGGGCCGCCGGATGGCCCTCAATTCGAAAGGAACCCAACCATGAAGTACATGTTGATCATCTATAACGACGAGTCGGAGCAGATGGGGCAACTGGTCGGCGGCTAGATGGCCTTTACCGACGAGATCAAAAAGAAGGGGATCTACGTCGCGGGCGATCCACTGCAGCCCACTGGCACCTCCACCACGCTGCGCCAAACGGCCATGAGCTGAAGTCACGCGCGCGGATTGGCTCTGATGAATGAGCTTTCCTCTTTGGATGTCTATCACTTAGGCCGACTTGCTGCGCAGCTTAGGACAGCACTCCGCGGCAGCCGTCGCCTACCGGCGAGCCAAGACGGCGAAACGGCCATGCCAGCAGGGTGAAGAATCCGAACGCCAGCACCTCGCCGCCCATCAGGTAGAGGGGCCAGGGGCCGAAGAAGTCCAGCAGGGAAGCGCCCGGCGGCTTCTGGCAAAGATACATATAATTCGTTTTGAAGAGCCAATTAAAAAGACCAATAGTTACTGCGTAAGCATTCAGCATCAGCATCACGCGCCAGACGCAGCCGGCCTTCGGCTTGGCTTGGCCGCTCCAACAGAGATACAGCAGCAATGCCACGATGCCGCCGTGGGCGAGGAAAAAGTAAATGGTGGGGTAACTGGGGAAGGGGTCCCACAGGTCAGGGGTGATGACGGCCATACCAGTGCCGGCTAAGCCGGTGAAGAAGGCGAATTCAAACGGTGCCTGCCATAAAGTGAAGGCGGCGACGACGGTGAGCCAGACGATAAGGTCGCAGAGTTGAAGCGGCAAGCCGGCGGGGAACTGGAACCAATGCTTGGAGAATTTGTAGCAGTAATAGATGAGTTCGTTCAGGAGCAGTAACCCGCCGAGGGTCCAGCGATGATACTGAGCTTGATGGGGAAGCCGTCGAGTGACTAGCGCGGCGGCCCAGGCCAGCGCGGGAATGGAAAGTAAGATCAGCCAGTGGACCCAGCCGAAAAGGACGAAGTCGCTCTTCATCGAATGTTCTGCGCGCACCGCTGAAAATGCTTCACTGGGGCATGGTATCATTCGAAAAGGTGATCGACCCCGACTTGAAGGGGACCAAGTATTGATGATCCCAGCGTAGTACCTGTTCGACGCGGCGGGGGAGCGGAAACGCTCCCCTTTTCGCATTATGGGCGCACGCGGTGAGACGGTGTCATGATGGGGACATGCCCGTTTATGAGATCCCTGCTTCGAGTCCACGTCGCTTCTCGATGGGCGCCGTTCTGATTGCCCTCTTTTTCCTATTGTTCTTCGCGCGGAGCATCGCCGGCCTCGTCATCGACTATGCCTGGTGGCACGAAGTGGGCCAAGCGGAGCTTTGGTACGACACTTGGTTCTACGCCGCCGCACCGATCGTTGGCGCCGCCGTGCTGCTGTTTGCCTTCTTCTTCGTCGTCCACGCGAGGGGCATGAAGAGCGGCGGCGGTGGCCTAGGCAAGTATCCGCATTATGCGCGTATCAGCACGCTGGTGTTGTTGCTACTGGCGGGCTTGGTAGCCGCGGTCACCATCGACTCCTGGGCCGTGGCGCGTTATTTTGGCTCCCGTGACTTGGGCGACGGCTACCGAGACCCGGTTTTCAACCAATCGCTGGCCTTTCATTTTTTTGAGATGCCTTTCTACCGCCTGCTGCTGAGCTTCGTTTCGGTGGCGGCCGTGTTGGGTGGGGCGATTTACTGGCTGGCGAGCGAGGCGATGCAACTGATGGCGCGCGTGCGCCAGATGTCGCCCGATAGC
>JAYVUQ010000200.1:0-1989 GCA_043787785.1 Bryobacteraceae bacterium | reverse complement strand
GTGGCGGCAGAATGGCTACTGGATGCTGTATACGGGCCGCGACCAAGGCGAAGCGCGGCGGATGGGACTGGCTTACTCGCGCGATGGCGTGGCTTGGCGCAAAGTAGCCTCGCCCGTGATTGAAGGGGACCAGCCGTGGAACGCGAAGGTAGTTTGCGACGCGTCGGTGATGATGAATGGGAATAAATTACGGGTGTGGTTTGGCGGGGGAGACGTGGCGCATCCGGCGGAGCGGTTAAATGGGCAGATCGGTTATGGGGAATTAATTCCGCACTGAGTTACCCGTGCCGGCGTTGAGCGCGCGGCACGGATGAATTAACCAGTGTTTAAGGTTTAGCCAATTCGACGACGCGCGCCGCAGGCGCATTGCGCATCACGGAAGCAATACCGCGCTTCACCGACGACGGCGACTTATACATCTCACTTTTACCAATGATTTCCTTGTTTTTCGCCACGAGCACGAAGTACTGTTCGCCATTTTTGGCGGTGCGGACATCGAAGCTAACCACGTCGGCGGCATTCTTGCGCACGCTTTCAATGCCATTAGCGGCGCCGTCGCGGGCGGCATAGTGTTCGCTGGTGAGGATGACCTCACCGTTACCTGCCTTCAGATTGAACATCCAATTCTTCTTGGCAGTCAGCTTCAGTTCAAATTTTGCAGCCATGATCTTTCTCTTTTCCTCAACGTGAGTTTTCGGGGGTGTTTCATATTCCAATATCTTTTGGCTGCCGTGTCAAGTTTATTCGTGCATTTCTTCGGCAGAACCAGCACCACCCCGGGTGTGTGCTGGGCCGCGGAAGACGGCGTTTAAGAGAAAAAGGTTAAGCCCATCGATATAAGCGCGATAGTTGGGATCGGCGGTGAAGGCGACGACCACGCCACGGCCGGAGCGGGCGGTAACGACGAGCGGCTTGTAGGCGAGTTGCTTGCGATTCTCGTCCCAGAGATAGCCGCTGGCGAGGAGTTGATCGGGCGCGGCGAAAACGGCGGCGTTAACGCCTTTATCGAGTTTAATGGGCGAGTAGATGGCACGGCCGCTGACCACGGCATAGACGGTGGCGGGAAGGCCGGCGGAGATCCACTGCTCCGGGTCGACGGTGGCGCGGAGGATGACGCCGGCGACGTCGTCGGGTTGCTCGGAATCGGCTTGGATGGCGCGGTCGAACTCCTCTTGTTTCGTGATCAGCTTACCAGGAACCCGGGCTTCGGCGGCGGGCGTGGGTTTGACTTCGGGAACACCGGGAGGTTTGGCGAGATTCTCCTGGGTGAGCGAAAGAAGGCCGGTGCGGGCGTCGGCAAGGAAGCCAGTGGCGCTGGAGCCGAGCGCGACGATGGTGCCCCCGGCAGTGACCCAGTCTTTCAAGCGAGTGATGCCGCCCGGGCCTAACTCGCCGACATAGTTGGCGCCATCGGGCACCAGGATGACGTGGAATTTACTGAGGTCGGCGATGCCAAGCGAGCGGGTGCGGATGGCGGTGACGGGATAACCGTATTGACGTTCGAGGACGAAGCGGGCGTGGCCAGCGGCACTGGCTTGGGTGGGGGCGTCCCACAGAATGCCGATGGAGGGGCGGCGCAAGGCGACGACGTTGTTACTGCCGAAATCCGGCCCGTCGTCGACCCAACTGGTGTCGGTGGCGAGCACTTCGGCTCCGGTGCTGACGGTGAGCTTGGCGATGGAGTCGTGAATTGTCGCGTCATTTTGCTTCACCATGACGACGAGGGTGCCGCTGGGAAATTTGCGACCGGCTTGGGTGAAGGTCTTGTCGTTGGAGAGCAGGCGCAGGTTGGCGCGCAGTGCGCCGGCGAGGAAGCGGCCGGCGGCGTTGGTGCCCCAGGGGATGAGGTAAGCGACCGCGGCGCGGGCGGGGGGCTTGGCAATGGGCAGTTCGCCGGGCTTGACGGCTTCGAAGTTGGCGCTGGAAGCTTGGGTGGCGGCGACGGCTTCGATGTTGAACATTTGCGGGAGGCTCCAACCGGTGACGTCA
>JAYVUQ010000199.1:0-5758 GCA_043787785.1 Bryobacteraceae bacterium | reverse complement strand
CCTCATAGGTGGTCGCCCTTGAAGCGAGTTCTAGTGTTGGTTGAGGGGCAAACTGAAGAGCGTTTTATTAAAGATGTTGTATCCCCTTACATATTAAGTTTTAATCTCGCTATTATTCCAACAATTGTTGTAACAACCTCTTCGTGCAGGACGAATGGAAACTGCGCGCCAATCTCCTCCTTACGCTGAGTCTGCGTTATGACGATTTCGGCAACGCGAGCGGCATTCAAGACTTTCAATACTCCAATATCTTTGTCGCGAGCGGTACTAACTACCGCGACCAGTTCCGGGAAGCCGTCATCCGCAAGCAGGACGCGCAGTTCGATCATCGCCTGAAGAATAATTGGAGCCCCCGCATCGGCGTGGCTTGGTCGCCGGGTTCGAGCCGTAAGTGGAGCGTGCGCGGCGGCATCGGCCTCTATTACGACTGGGTGACCCTCGGCGAGTCGATTGATCGCGTGAATATCAATCCGCCTAACTTCTTGTTTCCCAACGTCGGCCAGTTACTCCCGATTAAGCCGATTTTCTCCATTGGTACCCAAGATACATATCCTTACGGCTTCACATTGCCGAAGATTCCTAGCACTGGCCTCGATAGCCGCGGCGGTTTGGCGGGCGTCCAGAGTAGCGTCGGCGGCATCGACCCAAACCTACATTCTCCCAAGACCTGGAACTATCTGGTGGGTGTCGAGCGTGAACTGGCCAAGCAAACCGTCGTGGGACTTACCTATAGCGGGTCCTATTCGACGGGCGGGATCGTGGGCACCGACCACAACCGCTTCGCCGGCGATCTAATCGACGGTCGGCTCGATCGTCTCAACCCCAGCTTCGGAGCAATGACTTACATCGTCAACTCGAACGTCATCAAATACAATGCCATGATCGCCACAATTCGGCAGCGCTTCGGCGATCGACTTAACTTCCAGTCATCTTTCACCCTAGGCCGGGCCACTGATTTTTACCAGGGCGGGTCGCGCTCCGCCGGCGTCGGTAACGTGCCTGAACCCACTGATTTCCGCAGTTTTCCTGCCAATTCTTCTTACGATATCCGCAAACGCTTTTCCGCTTCCGGCGTTTATCGAATGCCCACTCCGTTCAAGGACCATTTCCTCACCCGTCACGTCCTCGGGGGCTGGGAAATCGGCGCGACCGGAATTCTTGAAAGTGGACTGCCCTACTGGATCGTCAATACGGCGGGCTTCAATCCGATCCGCGATGCCGCCAACAACGTCACTGGATTCCGGCCTAATAGCGGCGACTACAATGCTGACAGCCTGAACTTCGATCTGCCAAATGTCCCTAGCGGTTTGCCGGTGAAGTTCGATCGCGCTTCGTTTCTCGGCGCCAATGGCGGCCGTGCGGCCTACGACATCGCCCAATTTAATGCGCCTCCCGTGGGCACGCAGGGCAATAGCCCCCGCAATGCCTTCCGCCAGCAAGGCGTGGTGCAACTGAACACGAGCGTGATCAAGAATAATCGCCTGCCCTTCCTTGGCGAGGCCGCTAACTTACAGTTGAAGTTTGAGTTCTTCAACGTTATCAACCGTGTCAACCTGGGGGGCATCAATACCAATCCTGGTGATCCGAACTTTGGGCGCATTCTCGGCCAGAATGGCAACGCCGGGCCACGCGTCATCCAAATCGGAGCGAGGATTGCCTTTTAACTTCCGCGTGCTTTGGCGCTCCTTCGTGGCCGTCATCCTGGCGTTGCCGCTCGCGGGCGATATCGCCTCCGTTAGCGGCCTCCTTCGAGAGGGACGCTTCGCCAACGCCATCGTCGCCTGCGACCGCGAGTTGAAAGCCGCCCCCCGCAGCGTCGCTCTGCTCACTTTGAAAGGGCTGGCGCTGCGCGGCGCTGGCGACCCTACGGCCAGCCTTGCCGCGTTGCGTCAAGCACTAGCGCTTAACCCCAACTATGAGGCGGCCCTCCAAGCCGCCGCGCAGATCGAATTCGAAAAGCGCGACCCCGGCGCGGCCAGGACGCTCGAGTCCGTGCTCCGATTGCGGCCCACGTCTGAGGCGGCTCACGCCATGTTAGCTGAGTTACTTTTCGAGGGCCGAGCCTGCGAACGGGCTATTCCTCATTTTGAAAAGTCTCTCGCCACCCTCCAGACGCCAGCCTTCCGTTGGGAGTACGGCGTTTGCTTGTTGACCCGGGAACGTTGGGACGATGCCGCATCTCAATTTTCGGCCCTACTGCAATTGCGAGATCACGCACCCACACAGTATAACTTGGGCTTGGCGCTATGGAACGCGAAGCGCTACCCTGCCGCCGTTGACACGCTGAAACCGCTGGATGTGCCCGGTGCTGACCCCGACACATTGCGTCTGCTGGCCGCAGCTCTCGAGTCTGCCGGCCAGACGCCCCAATCCTTCGAAGTCTTACAACGGGCCATCCAGCAAAATCCTACGGCGGAAGCACTGCTGATCGATCTGGCGGTGATGTGCATGGATCACCAGGCGATCCCGCTGGGCCTCGAAGTCGTGCGGGCCGGCATCGAGCGCTCGCCCTCTTCGGCGAAACTCCAAATCCTGCTCGGCGTCCTGCTGGTCCGGAGCGGCGAAACTGCGGCTGGGCAAACCGCGTTTCACCAAGCCGAAACACTCGCCCCAGGTTCCGCTTTGGGCCGCATCGGCCTCGCCTCCACGCTGATGCAGATGGGGCTTGCTAGCGATGCCGCGCAAATCCTGCGGGAGCAGTTAGCCAAGTCCGGGCCCGAACCGAAGGCCGAACTCACGCTGGCCCGCGCCATTCTCTTGGCGAAGCCCTCCCCCGCCGAAACTCGCGAGGCCGCCGCACTTCTCGAGCGGGTAACTCGCCGTGAACCCACGCATGCCATAGCCCATGGGTTGCTGGGGAAGGTCTATTTTCAACTGGGCGACTTTCCCAAGGCCACCAGTGAGCTAACTACCGCCCTTCGGCTTGATCCATCCGACCGTGCCTCCACTTATCAGTTGATGATCGTCCACCAACGCAGCGGCAGGCCAGCGCAGGCCGCTGAACTATCCCGCCGCGTCCAGCGCTTACTGGAACAAGAGAAAGCCGACGAAGAGGTAATCAACAAGTTCCGCATGGTCAGAGAATCCAGCCGCGCGTCCGCAAACCAGTAAGCTGCCGTGTTTGAGGCGTCGGCGGGGCAGCGCACAGTCGCTCCTCACCGTTATAGAGGCCTGGGTTTGGGTCCAGGTTCGTCCGGGCGCTGTGAACTGCGGGTCCCGCTTCAGGGGTCCTTAGACCGCTCCGTCCGCCCTCACCCACCAACTGAAGCCTTATCCTCGCCCTTCTTTTCCCTTTCTACATGACTGGCGCGTTCAGGCGGAGGATCATAGAAGGTAGGGCGAAATCACTTGGGGGCCCTACTTCCCGGAAAGAACAATCTGATTCCCTTCCGAATCGGTCATCCGCAAGAATGAACCCCACGGTTGCCGCTCAGGAGGACCGCTAAACTGAACGCCCTTGGCCGACAATTCCTCATAGGTCCGATCAAGATCATCCACCTCCCAGGAGGAATTGAGGAACGTCCCGATGCGGTCCTCGTGGCCATCCGGAGTGAATAGTGCAATTCCTGTCGCCGCGCCCGGAATGGTGAGCTCAATCCAGCGTTGCTTCGGGCTGAAGGCCTGGTCGGTGAGAATCTGGAAGCCGAGTTTGTCAGTGTAGAAAGCGAGGGCCCGGTCCTGATCCGCCACCGGAATCCCGAGGAACTTTATGCGTTTGATCATGCTGGCAGGATGGCAGGTCTGGACGCGTCGTTCAAGCAATTCCCAGCGATGATCTGCATTTCCTGCTATAGCATCAATTACGATAGAAGCGTGAAGCTCGACCCCTACCTGATCGACACCCTCATGCGCGACCTCGTCCGCCACGGCCGGTCCGCCGCGGCTTATCTGGTCTACTTACACCTCTACCGCCAAACCGAAGGCGAAGGCCGCGTGTCGATCGCCACCAGCTATGCCGTTCTCGCCGACTCCACCGGTTTGTCCAAGCGTAGCGTCCAATCGGCCGTCGCCCACTTAGTAAACCGCCGGCTGATCCGCAAACGCCAAAGCCGGCCCACCGCCACGCCGGTGTATAGCGTGCTTACGCCGTGGAGCCGCCCTCGAGCCCAGCAGCCCGCCGTTTCGCCACCGTAGTCCAGGCGGATGGTGTCAGGCCGATGGTGTCAGGCCGATGGTGTAGGCCGATGGTGTAGGCCGATGGTGTCAGGCGATCAGGCTCGTCCCGCACCAAACATCCCACAGCCTCAACAGATCCAATGACACCTCGACCTCGCCTCTGGCCGGCTCCAACTGACTCTGCCTTTACTGCCGTTCCGTGGCCGGCCTACCAGCCATCCCGAACACAGCAGACTTGTACGATGAGCCCTGCGGCCTCACCGCGAGGCTATGAAAGTTGGCGTTAAGCTATGCCACGCCCTTGGTAATGTCATTGGTTTCACTCAGCCCTCGTCCCCTTGGGGGTCGACTTTCGAGAGTGTCCCGAACTGCCCGCGTTCGATCTTCAAATCAATCGTTAGCGCCTCAAGTACCGCAGACTCACCTTCACCAACACCGGCTCGCCCGGCTTGGCCGCTACGCGGTAGATGGTCTGTGGCGGCGGGTCGTCCTGCGTCAATAGGCGCGTACCGCTCGCAGCGGCTTGCTGCTCGGCGCGGGTCCACGTCTTGCCCGCGCCTCCCGCTAGCTCGAAGGTCTCCGTCTTGCCCGAGCCCCAGTCGTGCTCCCACCGGCTTACCTGCTGTTCGGTGAGCGCGAGCGCCTTAGCGCCGATCATCAGGCCGGCGATCGGTTGCGACGTAAGCAAGACCGTGAGTTCCTCGCCGGCCTGGTCCGGACGGCTTTGGCGCAGGGTGAAGAAATTCGGACGGTCCTCCTGGCCGGGCAGGTCAATCAGCTTGCCCGCGGTGACCTGGTTCTCGCCATTGCGCGTATGCGTCGTGGGGAAGATCAGGTAGGGCTCGCCGCGCTTGCCGTCGGCGTAGCGCTCGCGGTCGATCACATAGAGGTAGCCGGACTCCGGCGACTCGATGCTCAGCCGCACGCGATCCCCTTGGCGTAGGTTGGCATTGGCGGGCATGCGTTCCGGGGCCCATTCCGTGGAGCTGCCCTCCTCCTGCACCAGAATGCGCGCGCCGGGTTCACTGGCGGCCGCTGGGCGCAGTCGCCAGATGGTGACGCCTACCTGCCGGGCGGAGGACGGTGCGCGCATGGACGCCACCGGATGCTCGACGGCTTGATACTTCGGCCTCGCTGAGGCCAGCCCGGCAGACGGCGTTGGCACGGACGGCCGCGCCTTCACGAGTTCTTCCGGCAAAATGCCGCGCGTTTGCTCCTCGGCGAAAGCCAGCGCGACCAGGCAGACATAGTTCAACATTCCTTACCTCCATTCGCCCGTTTGGACGAAAGCGGCCCAATAGTAGGGCGATTTCCAACGTTTCTGTTTGCGCACTTCGAGCTGCGCCTCCCGGAGCGCGGCGGACGGCCGGTGGCCATCGCGCAGCATGCGGCGGTAGAGGCCGGCCATCAGGTCGGCCGTGGCGCGGTCGTTCACGCTCCATAGGCTCACCACCACCCGCGCCGCGCCCGCGTACAGGAAGGCCCGCGTCAAACCCATCAATCCCTCGCCGCGCACTTCCTGGCCGAGCCCAGTTTGGCAGGCGCTCAACACCACCAGTTCGGCGGGCAGCTTCAGGTTGTAGATGTCGTTAACGCGCAGAAAACCATCTTGCGGCTGCTGCTGGTCGTCGAGCATGGAGAG
>JAYVUQ010000198.1:0-9426 GCA_043787785.1 Bryobacteraceae bacterium | reverse complement strand
CGGCGGGCTCATAGCCCATAGCTCTAGTCGGCCTGCCCCGAGGCGAATTGCCCCACTCTCCGGACAGGGAATCGAGCCTTTCGCCTCGTCCCCCAGCCCGGTGAGTTCCAGCGTAGCGCGCCGAGCGGCGGAGCCGCAGGCCGCGCTACGCTCTTATCATGCCCGGTATGACGGATTTGGCAACACGGTCAATACGCCCCAACAAGGCACCATGACTTACGACGTCACCAATCGCTTGAAGAGCGTCGCCAGCGACACCTATGGCTACGACCCCAGTAACAAGCGCATCTGGAAAAACGACGAATACACCTTCTACGGCGCCGGAGGCGAACGCATCGGCCGCTACTCGGCCACAAAGCTGGTCGACGACACCGGGACCCATGTCTTTGTCTTCCAGAAGGTCCAGGTCGACGAATACTTCGGCGGGCGAAGGCTGACGACCCAGGATCGGCTGGGGTCCGTTGGTTCGTACTATCCCTACGGCGAGGCCAAGGCAGGGACGGTGTCCAATGCCGATTCGTTCGCTACTTACTATCGCGATTCGACTGGGTTGGATTATGCCCAGCAACGAAGTTATGCTTCGGCCCTCGGGAGGTTTCTTTCTAGTGACCCATATCAGGGGAGCGCTGGCGCTACTGATCCCGGAAGTTGGAATCGGTACGCCTACGTGTCATCCGATCCCGTGAACTTTAACGATCCTCGCGGAGAAGCAAGATGCTGGGTGACCGTTTCCGGTTTGGATGAGCTTGGATATTTCTCGATCGCATATTGTCATAGCGAAGGCGGAACGGAGCAGGCCGCTTCTTCACGAATTGCTATTAATGGACCGCTGACTACTGGAAAGGCAGGGCCAGAAGATGAGAGAGTAATTGCGGAAGCTTTGCGCGACGTGGGCGTGAAGCTTGATCAGACAGAATGGGATATTACGTATGGTGTGGTGAAGTCTACTGCTGATAAGATTGCCAACGAGGGTTTGAGCGAAGGCTGTTGGAAGGCCCTGTCGAAACTTGACCCAAAAGGCGAAAGGCTAAACTCAACAAGTTTGAAGGCAAAGGCCAAGGGCGTCCAGGTGTTCAATGGTTTGACTGCTACCTCGCAGACTGTTCAATCACGGTTTGGGGCAGGCGCCTACGCGTTCGCCAGTATCGGATACAACGACCTGTATTGGAGACCGGGCGTCAATGCTTGGCGCTGGGGTGGGGGCCACCAATCGCAACCTGGATGCTTGGTGCCGTATTACACGAACTTTTGCATAACATCGGATTCGACGATGATGAGTTACAAGCGGGGCTTCTCAATGAGGGACCGAGTGACCAAACAGATAATATCAGTAGATTCCTCTCGGGGCTGTGCTTCAAATGAGAATATTGAAATCTCCAATGCAATGGATCTTGACGTTACTGGTCGCTTTGCAGGGGTTTAGACAACCTGGATTCACTCAGGAGTGTTCGGTCTCCCTTCGGGTCGTAAACATGGAGGGAGTTCCGTCAGCTTATTCCGTCAAGGCTTTTGCGGATGCTGAAGGTCGGGAATTCTCATCAATGTTTTCCGGACTGCGAGGCCGCGTTCCTTGCAAGAGGTTGTACACATTTGAGGTGAGCAGAAACGGCTTTTCTGGCCCGGGCTCTGCAATCCAAGGGAAACTACGTGTCACAGATCCTGATAATTGGTTGACTCTGACTACCAGCCCGGCGATCGTGTTTGACCAAAACAAGGTATTTGCCGTGGACCATGCACTACCCGATGGCTTGGTATGGAAAGGACAAATTCTACCTCCTCAAGCGGATCGCCCTTGGATTCAGATACGGTCTCTGTTCGGTACGATCCAAGTAGAGACAGAGGCCGATGTAAATGGAGCGTTCCGGATCTACAAAGTGTTTCCCAAAGGCACTTATTTATTGTTTGTGGCCAATAGTCGCGGTCGATTACTTTATCTTGCTCCCATTGAGATTCTCAGCTTGTCTCCCAATGACACGCTAGTGATACGATTGCCCCTAGAGCGGCCACGTTTGTCGGTGTTCCGATGAGGCACCGAGTCGTGCCTCACCGAGCCGGACACCGAGTCATGCCCACCGAGTCATGCCTGGCACCACCAAGGAAAGGCAAGAAAAAGGCGTAGAGAAATACGATACCCGCAAATGAGATAGGAAGTGAGACAAGGAGGAGCATTGGGGGCAATCAGCCCACCCACATCGACGCAATACTGACGAGTCCGATTAGGACCCAGGGCAATTTAGAGGGCTACGGGGGACACACGAAAGGGTTACAGGACCTCAGCCCAAAACCGACCCAGCCCCCAACCCCGCCAGCGGCTTCGCCCAACCCCGCGGTCTTAAAGCCCCTGGCGTCCAAATGCAAAGCATCAAACCGAGGTGTCCAGTTCACCGGCCCCGCCCGCCAATACCGCGACAACGCGCCCGCCCGCAATATTCACGGTGTCAGAGACTTTTTCCGATTGACTCAAGCGAGCCCCTCCGGTTGGCCACTGGGTGTGCCGGAGCGCAAACATACTACCGGCGCGCGCCAGCTCAGCTTGGCATGGCGGCCGGTTGGGCCAGCCTTGCTGATCGTAAGGAATCTGGGTCAGTCTGGTATGACCCGTGATCATCCACGAAGCGGCTATAAAATCCCCGCAGCGAGGTAAAGTACAGGAAGTACCTGTCCCAAAATCCTCCGGTGCGATGCCGAAAAGTGCCTTGCATGGTTGACACCATGCAAGGCCTTTCCCTTCATTTCGCGCAATGGGTGCAGCGGTCTCACATCGGACTGTCACGGACTGCCGTCACGGTCTTCCTCGGACTGCCTCCTAGGTTGCGGGCCGTTCGGGCTTAGCCGACGGGGACAGCCTTCCCCGTCGACAGCTATTGCTTGTCGTACTATTGCTTGTCATACGCGGTCACGCTCTCAAACGGCTTCCCGTCCGCCCCAGTGCCTTTGGCGCTTAAGGTCGCCGTCTTGCCATCCTTCGAAAAAGCAAAGGTACCGGTGCCTTTGTACTGGCCGCCCTTTTTCGTGCGAGTATCCGTCACCGTATTGGCGTCCACCTGCTTGACCGAGATCGTGTCGTAGGGTAGTCCACTACCCGAAACGCTAACCGCCTTGCCATCGTATTTTGCCGTGTAGCTGACGTCGATTTTCGTGCCGTCTTCGCGTTCGCCCTTTCCGGTCATCTTCACCGCATCTCCCACCACCTCCCGAACGACGGTCAGGCTCTTGATTGGCGATTGTCCCGCCGGCATCTTCGACTTCGCCGCATTCATCTTCCATGTACCGAGGGTGTTGTCGGCACAAAACGCAACAGCCGCCATTGCGGCCATCGCCATCATCATACGTAAGCTGCTCATCAATCGATATCCTTCTAGGCGGGAGGATTCTCCTCCGCGCCTCTCGTCCGCGTTCCACAGTGGGAACTTACAGACCGTATTACTGTATACCGAATCGAAACGGGGCGCAAAAATCAAAACTAAGATACAACGCAAACGGCCCGCAACCTTCCCCGCCGTCCATCCGCGGCGTCCATCCGCGGCGTCCGTGACCTGCTATTCTTGTCGTTCATCATGAGCACACTCCCAGACACCATCGCCGCCGCCCCGGTAGCCGAATCCGAGCGGCTGCAGAGTCTGGACACTCTGCGCGGCGTGGCGCTGTTCGGCATCCTGCTGATGAACATCACCGGCTTCGGCTTGCCCTTCGCTTACGGCGACCCCACCAACTTCGGCGGGGCGACGGGACCGAATCTCTGGGCTTGGATCACGACCAACATGGTCTTCGAGGGCACCCAACGCGGACTCTTCTCCCTCCTCTTCGGCGCGGGTTTCGTCGCCCTGGCCACGCGCCGCGAATCGGCCGGCAGCGCCGACGCCGCTGACCTGCACTATCGCCGCATGATGCTCATGATCGTCTTCGGCATGATCCATTCCTATCTCCTGCTGTGGACCGGCGAAATCCTTTTCTTCTACGGCGTCATCGGCATGTTTCTCTATCCGCTGCGGAAACTGGCGCCCCGCGTCCTGTTCACGGTGGCCGCCATCGGCTTCGCTATCAGCATGATCTGGACCCAAGGTGAGCGCCTCTCCGCCCTCGCCAAGCACGACAAGTTTGCCGCCGCGCAGAAGATCACCACTGCGGGCGGCACCTTGACCAAGGCTCAGGAAGGGGACACGAAAGCTTGGCAGGAATTCGTCTCCGAACGCAAGCCCGATGCGGAAAAGATCAAGAAGCAGATCGACGCGCATCGGGGCGGCTACATCGGTTTGGTGGTCCATCAGGCACCGGAGAACGCCCACGGCGAGAGCTGGGGAGTCTACCGTTGGTTCTTTGACATGTTTTCGATGATGCTGATCGGCATGGCCCTCTTCCGTACCGGCGTGCTGACGCTGGCCCAGCCTTCGCGGGTCTATTGGCTCATGCTGCTCATCGGCTACTCGGTGGGGCTCAGCGTCAATTATTGGGAGACGCGCACCATTATCGACAGCGGCTTCGCCGTCTTCGCGTACCTCCAAACCGATGTCACTTACGACATCGGCCGCGTCGCGATGACCATGGGCCATGTCGGGCTGCTGCTGTTGTTCTGCCGCTCCGGTTATCTCTCCTGGCTGCGAAACTCGCTAGCGTCCGTAGGCCGCATGGCCTTCTCCAACTACATCTCGCACTCCATCATCTGCGTCCTGCTCTTCAGCGGCTTCGGCTTCGGCCTCTACGGCAAGCTCGAGCGCCATCAGCTTTACTACGTCGTGTTCTCAATCTGGCTCTTCCAACTGATCGCCAGCCCCATCTGGCTGCGTCACTTCCAATTCGGCCCGCTGGAGTGGGGATGGCGTTCACTCACCTATCTGAAAAAGCAACCCTTCTTGCGAAATCCCGCCGCCGAGCCTCTCATACCCGAGCCCGCGGCCCAGTAGGAATGGCCTCCAGTGAGGTGAAGTAACCACCCGAAGCAACCTCCGCATCCGGGTTATTCTCCGAGCGCTGCCCATGCGCGCCTGCGTCCGATTCGCCATCGTTTTAAGCGCGCGATTCACTTCTTTGACGTATGGCCAACATTGACAGAGTTGGCCATACTGACTATTCTCAGAACTGAAACACCGGAGGCGCTATGAACGTCCATCTCACCCCAGAGCTTGAGCAGCTCGTCCAGACGAAAGTACAATCTGGCCGCTACAATTCGGCCAGCGAAGTGGTTCGCGAAGCGTTACGGCTCATGGAGCAGCGCGACTAGGTCCGCTCCATCCAACTTCAAGAACTTCGCCACCGCATGGACCGAGCCCTAGGCGAATCCGCCCGAGGTGAAGGCGCGGGCGGTGAAGCGTTCATGCAAGGAATGCTCGATGAGTTGGACGCGGGAAATCGGCGCCAGGCTGGGTGAGTCGCTACGTCCTCATGCCTGCGGCGAAAGAAGACCTGGCCGACATCCGCGACTACTACCTGGAAGAAGTTACGCCGGCTGACTGGGCGGCGAGATTGGCGCAGGGGATGGAGCGTGGCGAGGTGGCGGCCGTGCGGCGGGCCACGCAAACGGAATGCCCGCTGGGCGCGAGCCGGGCTTCGTGGAGAACTGGAAGCCAAGTTTCAGGTGCGGTTGCGGCCGTTACCGCCGGGTCCGGTGCCTAGGAAGGGCGTTCAAGGCGAGAGGGTGGAGCCCAAGCCCGCACGACAGGCTGGGCAGTTGGCTTGACCCCTTGCTTGAGGGGGTGCGCCTTCCCCCCTACCTTTCCTAACGCGCCGGCCGTAGGCTAACTTGTTGATAGGGCTTGATATTCCTACTGGTAGAGCTTAGATCGGGGTAGGAGGGTCTCTGAGGGTCTCTGACACCGAACCCTGACACCGAACCCTGACACCGAACCCGACACCGAACCCTCGACACCGAACCCTCCGAACCCTTGACACCGAACGCTCTGATTCCCTCAGCCATGCGAATCCTAGCTTAGGCCGGAGACTCGCCAAGCTTGAGGCTTAGACCAAGAATCTCAAAACTTGAGCCCCTTGGCGTCCACGCCTCTACGGTCGCCGAGCGCGGCGAGGATATACGCGTGACGGCGTCCAGTGAGCCCGCGTGGCCCCAATTGGCGGCCTTCGGCCTGACCCTTTCTATGCACCAGCAGCACCGCGATGATACTTTCCGGATTGCCGACAAACCGCCCAGAACTGCTTTCTCCGAGCGGCGGTCCATCCCCCCGTCATCGGCATATATCGAAGGCGCGAGAGCGTAGCTTCGGAATCACCGATCACTTCTTGAGTTCTGCCATCCAATTCAACACAACGGAAATCGGTGGTGACGCTTCATCCCCAACCGGCTCATTCAACAGGAAACGCCCTCCGTCCCCTGTCACAGCGTAGCTGAACACGCTATATGGGCCCAGTTCGCTGGAGATTCGGGTCTGAAACAAGGGAGTTGGCCCGCCCGCATCCAGGATCGCAAGAGATTTCACTGGGACCGCCATCAGCTTGCGATCACTGCCGATATAGTAGAGTTCCTTCCCATCCCGTCGCCAGCGGGGTTGCGATCCTCCAACGACAGAGAGTTGCCGTTTGATCCCGGACGGAGGGAACGCCTGCACGTATACATCGGGCCTGCCATTCTCGTCGGAAGCGTAAGCGAACCATTTGCCGTCGGGAGAGAACTGACCCTGAGTTTCGGAAAATGGTGTCTGTACGATCGGAAAAGGCTTTCGATCGCCAAACATTGGCATAGTCCAGAGGTCCTCCTGCGTATTCTCCCCAGCGACTACAAACACCAGGAACCTGCCGTCTTGCGACCAATCGCAGAGATAACGCTCCGCATTTTCTTGCGCGCTCAGCACTCTTTCCGGATTTCCGGTGCCCGTCGCGGTCGTCTGATAAAAGCTGCCGAAGTCACGGCCAGCAGAAAAGAGGACGTGCCCCATGTCTGGCGATGCCACCGGTATATACTGCCACCCCGACCCGAAAGTGAGGCGTGAGTGGGAGCCGCGCGCCAAGTCGTACAACCAGATGGCACCGTCCCGCGCGCGGGGATCGAGCCGTTCCACCGCCACCCTGGTGCCGTCCCGAGAAACCTGCGGCTGACGGTAACCGCCAGGTTCGTCGACGGAGCTCAGGCGCTTGCCCGTTCTGTCGTACCATGCCAGTTGCGTAATGATGGTATCGTCGCTGGTGCTGTATGCCAAAACCCCGGTTTCCGAAACCGAGAAATTTCCTCCGGAGACCGCCGCGTAACCTACGCGTTGTACTACGGGAACGGCTTCGCCGGCCAACTTCAGTCGCTGGACGTCGAAGGCTCGCGCCATCAACGTCCGGTCGCGCACGAATAACAGGTAGCCAGGCGGCGCGTAGTCGACATTCGAATCGGCATCCAGCAGGTGCGTCCTACTCGTTGAGTCCAATGACGCGAGGTAGACGCGGGGGAGTTCGCCGCGATTGCCGCGAGCCTTGTACATAAAATGCTTTCCGTCAGGCAGGAACGAGGCCCACCGATGCGAGTTCTCCTGGCGGGAACGGTCGATCGTGGTCGCGGGGATGGGTGTGCCCCCGGCGGCGGGCACCCGATAGGTTGGGCCGCCGGAAAAACGGTTAAAGAGAATCACCTCTTTCCGGCCCCAACTTCCGCTGCGGCCATCTGGCACATCGCAGACCACTTGCACTACTTGGGCCGCTGAGGAAGGCGTGGCTCCCACCTTCTTGAGCTTGCCATCCGCGAAGAATGCCAGGAATTGGCTGTCCCAGGACCAGAAGACGTGTCCGGCGCCTTCAGTGCCTGCCAGCGGTTGCGCCGTCACCGAATCGAGCGGCCGAACCCAGATCATCTGCCGGCCGCCCGGTGTACCCGCGACGAATGCGAGCTTCCGGCCGTCGGGGGAGATACGCGGCCGTCCGGCGGAGATCAGCGACGCCAGTATTGCATTCCCCCCCGGTCGCACCTCAAACCGAGTAGGCACTGCGGTTTCCTGCGAACGAGGAAGAAATGTCAGGGCTGTCGTGAGCAGAAACAACGTGGCCAAGCCCATCCAGACGCGTTCCCTCCGGCGGCCAAAGGGACGTGGCTCAACCCTCCCGCCATTCGGGTCGGCTGCGTACCTTTGTATTGCAATACGCGCCTCGCCGATGGACTGAAGCCTGGTCTTTACGTCCCGATCCAAGCAGCGCTTCACCAGCTCTTCTATTGGCACGGGCGTCGATGCAGGAAGCTTGGCGAAATCGATCGGCTTGCGCAGCACGTCGGCCAGCGTGTGCGAGATTGTCTCTCCGTGGAAAAGCCTGGTGCCGGCGAGCGTCTCCCATAACACCACGCCAAAGCTCCAAATGTCGCTGCGCCTGTCGACGGCTTTCCCCGCCGCCTGCTCCGGACTCATGTAAGCCGCAGTACCCATGATCATGCCGACTCGCGTCGCGGCCATCGTCATGGTCGGTGAGTTTGGCGGATCGCCTCCGTCTTCGCGGCCCGGAACCGATGCCAGCCCGAAGTCGAGCACCTTCACCACGCCCTCGGGCGTGATCATGATGTTCGCCGGCTTCAGGTCCCGGTGCGTGACGCCTTTTTCGTGCGCGGCCTCCAGCGCTTCGGCGATCTCCTTCGCGTATTTCAGTGCGGTCTCGATAGGCTGAGGAACGGAAAGGGTTGAGCCTGCCACCAACTCCATCACCAGTGCGCGCGTGTCACCGCTGTCTGCAAGCCCATAGATTTGAGCGATGTTGGGATGGTTCAACGACGCCAGCACCTTCGCTTCGCGCTCAAATCGAATCAGCCGCTCGCGGTCATCCGCCACTGCGGAGGGTAGGACTTTAATCGCCACCTCGCGATCGAGCTGGGTGTCCCTGGCTCGATAGACCTCGCCCATGCCGCCGGCGCCGAGGGGCGCGAGGATTTCGTAGGGTCCAAACCGAGTTCCGGGATTCAGGGGCATGGAGTGACACCCGATTGTAACGCGTGGTAACGCGGCAGGATGTGGAACGGATCACGGGCTATACGGAAGTAATCCACTTGGCTGGGTAACGCCCTAAGCGCGGATGTGACGTGGTCGTCCCCGGTTCTGCGGAATGCCTCAGCCGTTACCCGGCGGTGACGTCACTAGGATGGGGATCAGGGTCAAGGGGGATCGGGGTTAAGGGGAATGTTTCCTTTCCATAAATCTGGAGAGGGTACCCTGGTGCGTCCCCCCCCATCCTCACTTCGAAAATAAATGAGAGGAATGGGCGGCGAAAAGCACTGCCTAGTGAATGCCTCGAAACTAAGGTTCACGCCCCCAAACTATGCGCTGCATATCTCATTTTCACCCGGTGGGTGACCGGGCAAGCCGAACATAGCAGGGAACATAGCGTCAGCCGGTTTATGCAGCACGTGACGGCGCAATATGCGCAGGATCTGCATGGCCGTCTGAATCGGCGGGGCCGGTGATGGCAAAGCCGTTTTACTCCTGGGTGTTGGATCAGCACCATTTTCTTCCGGCTTTC